>NZ_RZSG01000131.1:0-11081 GCF_003997725.1 Mesorhizobium sp. M4A.F.Ca.ET.050.02.1.1 | reverse complement strand
CCCTTTCCTTCTCCCCTTGCGGGAGAAGGAGGATCGGCGCGTTAGCGCCGAGACGGATGAGGGGTGTTCCAGCGGAGTGAGACGCTGGCTTTCCCTGGAACACCCCTCATCCGTCGCCTTCGGCGACACCTTCTCCCACAAGGGGAGAAGGGGGAGCCCACATCCCTGCTCCGCAACATTCGAGATCAAACCCATCCCCGCTAATCCACGAAAATCAGCGCCGGCGTTTCCAGCAGCGCCTTGATGCGCTGCACGAACACCGCGGCATCCCAGCCGTCGATGACGCGATGGTCGAAGCTGGACGACAGGTTCATCATCTTGCGCGGGATGAACTGGGTGCCGTCCCACACCGGCCGCACCATCATCTTGTTGACGCCGACGATCGCCACCTCCGGATAGTTGATGACCGGCGTCGTCGCCACGCCGCCCATGGCGCCGAGCGAGGTGATGGTGATGGTCGAGCCTGACAGCTCGTCGCGGCTCGCCGTGCCCGACTTCGCCGCCTCGGCCAGCCGGTTGACCTCAGCGCCGCATTCCCACAGGTCGCGCGCCTCGGCATGCTTGACCACCGGCACCACCAGCCCGGACGGCGTCTGCGCGGCGATGCCGATATGGACGCCGCCATGCTGGTGGATGATGCCGGCCTCGTCGTCGAAGATCGCGTTGATGCTCGGCTGGTCGGCGATCGCCTTGACCATCGCCCGCATCAGGAACGGCAGCAGCGTCAGCTTCGGCCGGTCCTGCCGCTTTTCCTTGTTCAGCGTCGCGCGCAGCTCCTCCAGTGAAGTGACGTCGATCTCCTCGACATAGGTGATGTGCGGGATGCGCGATTTGGCGAGCGCCATCTTCTCGGCGATCTTGCGCCGCAGCCCGATAACCTTGATGTCCTCGACATTGTCCTTGCGAGCAAGACCGGAGGTTTTGGCGACCTGCGGCCCGCGCGCCAGGAACGCCTCGATATCCTCATGGCCGATGCGGCCGGCCGGGCCGGAACCCGCGACCTGCCTGAGGTCGATGCCGGCTTCCCTGGCGCGCAGCCGGACGGCGGGCGAGGCCAAAGGCTTCTCGCCTTCGGGACGCGGCGCGCCGGAAACCAAGTTCCGTGCCGCCCCATTTGCGGGAGCGGGCGCCGGCTTCGCTTTCGGCTCGGCGGCCTTTGACTGCGCCTTCGGGCTCGCCGGAGCGGCCTCGGGTTTCGGGGTTGGGAGCTTGGCTGGCGGTTCGGCCTTGATGGCCTCTTCCGCCGCATCGCTCTGCGGCTTCACATTGCCCTCGCCCGCAACCTTCAGCCGCACGATCGGCGAGCCGATCGCCACCGTGTCGCCGATCTCGGCGCCCAGCCACAGGATCTCGCCGTCGACCGGCGAGGGAATCTCGACGGTCGCCTTGTCGGTCATCACCGCGGCCAGCACCGTGTCCTCGCGCACCAGGTCGCCGACCTTCACATGCCATTCGACCAGCTCGGCCTCGGCGACGCCTTCACCGACATCCGGCAGCTTGATGACGTGCTCGCCCATGGTCAGGCCTCCCTTCAAGCTTCCAGCGTTTCGACGAGCGCGCGGCCGACCCTGGCCGGGCCGGGAAAGTAGTCCCACTCCTGCGCATGCGGATAGGGCGTGTCCCAGCCGGCGACGCGCACGACCGGCGCTTCCAGATGGTAGAAGCAGTGCTCCTGCACCAGCGCCGAGAGCTCGGCGCCGAAGCCCGAGGTCAGCGTCGCCTCGTGCACCACCACGCAGCGTCCGGTCTTCGTCACCGAGGCGACGATCGTGTCGAGATCGAGCGGCAGCAGCGTCCTCAGATCGATGATCTCGGCGTCTATGCCGGTCTCCGTGGCCGCCGCCTCGGCGACATAGACCATCGTGCCGTAGGCGAGCACCGTGATCGCGGCGCCCTGCCTGCGGATCGCCGCCTTGCCGAGCGGCACCGTGTAGTGGCCGTCGGCAACCTCGCCCAGATCATGCTTCGACCACGGCGTTACCGGACGGTCGTGGTGGCCGTCGAACGGACCGTTGTAGAGCCGCTTCGGCTCGAGGAAGATCACCGGATCGGGATCCTCGATCGCCGCGATCAGCAGCCCCTTGGCGTCGGCAGGGTTGGACGGCACGATGACCTTCAGGCCGGAGACGTGGGTGAACAGCGCTTCCGGGCTCTGGCTGTGCGTCTGGCCGCCGAAGATGCCGCCGCCGGTCGGCATGCGGACCACGATCGGACAGGTGAAGTCGCCGTTCGAGCGATAGCGCAGCCGCGCCGCCTCCGAAACGATCTGGTCGTAGGCCGGATAGACATAGTCGGCAAACTGCACCTCGACGCAGGGCTTCAGCCCATAGGCGGCCATGCCGATGGCGGCGCCGACGATGCCGGCTTCGCTGATCGGCGCATCGAAGCAGCGGCTCTTGCCGTATTTGGCCTGCAGGCCTTGCGTGCAGCGGAAGACGCCGCCGAAGAAGCCGACATCCTCGCCGAACACGACGACGCGTTCGTCGCGCCCCATCGACACGTCCATGGCGTCGCGGATCGCCTCGATCATGGTCCGTCTGGGCATGGTCAGACCCCCGCCTGCTGGCGCTGTCGCCTGAGATGCGGCGGCATCTCGGCATAGACGCCCTCGAACATGTCGCGCGTAGACGGCTTGCCGCCGGCGTGCAGCGTGCCGTGGCTCTCGGCCTCCTTTTGCGCGGCGATCACCGTCTCGAGGATTTCGGCTTCCGCCTGGGCATGGCGCTCGTCCGACCAGACGCCGCGCTGGATGAGATGGTTCTTCAGCCGCACGATCGGGTCGCCGAGCGGCCAGGCGTCGGACTCCGCCTTCGGTCGGTAGGCGGACGGATCGTCCGAGCTCGAATGTGCGCCGACCCGGTAGGTGACATATTCAACCAGCGTCGGCCCGAGATTGCGGCGCGCCCGCTCGATCGCCCATTTCGCCACCGCGTGGACGGCGAGATAGTCGTTGCCGTCGACGCGCAGCGAGGGGATGCCGAAGCCGAGGCCGCGCGCCGCGAAAGTGCCGGAGCCGCCGCGCGCAATGCCCTGGAAGGTCGAGATCGCCCACTGATTGTTGACGACATTGAGCACCACCGGTGCCTTGTAGGTCGAGGCGAACACGAGCGCTGCATGAAAATCGGACTCCGCCGTCGAGCCGTCGCCGATCCAGGCGGCGGCGATGCGCGAATCGTTGGAGATCGCCGAAGCCATCGCCCAGCCAACGGCCTGGATGTACTGCGTCGCTAGGTTGCCGGAGATGGAGAAGAAGCCGTGCTCCTTCGACGAATACATGATCGGCAACTGCCGGCCCTTCAGCGGATCGGCCTCGTTGGAATAGATCTGGTTCATCATCGTGACCATCGGGTAGCCGTCGGCGATGAGCAGCCCGGCCTGCCGGTAGGTCGGGAAGTTCATGTCGCCCTTGGCCAGCGCCTTGCGGAAGGCGCAGCTCACCGCCTCCTCGCCGAGATGCTGCATGTAGAAGGAGGTCTTGCCCTGGCGCTGCGCCATCTGCATGCGCGCGTCGAAGGTCCTGAGCGTCATCATATGGCGCAGGCCCTCGAGCAATTCCTGGTCGGAAAGCAGCCCGGCCCACGGCCCGACCGCCTCGCCGTCGCGGTTGAGCACGCGGATGATCGAGAACGCCATGTCGCGGATGGTGCGCGGATCGACGTCGATCTCCGGTCGCGGCGCCGATCCGGCCTTGGGGATGGTCACATTGGAGAAATCGGGCGTGCCACCCGGCCGCACCTCGGGCTCGGGAACATGGAACCGCAACATTCCAGCATCGGCCATGACCTACGTCCTCCAATGTTGCCGGTGCGATAGTTGCACATCCGCGCCGCTAATTCATCGGCCAGATGACGGGCCGTCCCCCGGCTTCTCGGCTGATCAAGGCCGATACGGCGCGCTGGCGACAAGATGCAGATATGACGGCGAAATTTCTTGTCGATGTTTTCGCCCGCCACGCAATTTGGCGAATGGCTGTGACCGGTCTGGCGCAAGAGCTTGAAATGCCCGGACCACGTAGGCGTTCGGGTAACTGTCGAGGCCAGTGCTGCCCCTCACCTGCCTGCCGGCACCTTTGTAACTTGTCCCTTGCCGACTCTGCTATTGCAGCAGGTGCGGTGGCGGACGAGAGACCGGAGCATCTTTGGGCCTTGAAGCCCGTGGGAGAGCGAGGGTCTTCGTCCGCCGTTCCATCGACCCCGAACAGTCGCCTGGGCCGCAAGCGAAGCCCGATTAGGCAAGGATGGGATAGGATGGAAATCGTTGTTGGCATCGACGTTTCGAAGGATCGGCTGGATGTGCATGTTTTGCCGTCCGGTGAAGCGTTTTCGGTTGGTAACGACCATGCCGGGGTGGAGGAGCTGGCTCGACGTCTTGCAGCCTTTTCTCCGACGGCAATCGGATTGGAGGCTACGGGAGGCTACGAGCAACTGGCGGTCGCCACTTTGGCGAGCGCCGGCCTTTCGGTTGTCGTGGTCAATCCAGCGCAGATCCGGGCCTATGCCAATGCGCTCGGCAAGCGGGCCAAGACCGATCCGATCGACGCTGCCGTCATCGCAGCCTTCATAGCTGCGACCAAGCCGGAACTGCGGCCGCTGCGCGATGCCGAGACCAGGACGTTGGCCGATCTCGTCACGCGCCGGCGCCAGATCGTGCAGATGATCGTGGCCGAAGAGAACCGCGCCCGCACGGTCAACGCAAGACAGGCGCAAAAGAGCATCAAGCGCCTGCTCGCCGCGCTCAGGCGTGAGTTGGAAAGCCTCGATGCCGACCTGGACGATCATATCCGCAAGTCGCCGCTCTGGCGGGTCCGGGAAAAACTGCTGTCCTCCGTGCCAGGCATCGGTCCCACCGTTGCCCGCACCATGATCGCCGAGATGCCGGAGTTGGGCAGCCTCGACCGGCGCCAGATCGCAGCGCTTGCAGGTCTCGCACCATGGACGAGGCAGTCCGGCACATGGCGTGGCAAGAGCTTCATCGGCGGCGGCAGGAGCCGCGTGCGCGCCGTCCTCTTCATGGCTGCCCTCGTCGCCATACGCCACAATCCGGTCCTCAAGGCCTTTCGCGACCGCCTCGTCGAGGTTGGCAAGCCGAAGATCGTCGCCGTCGTGGCCGTCATGCGAAAGCTGCTGACCATTCTCAACGCCATCATCCGCGACCAAAAACCATGGCAAACAGCTTGACAGCCAAGACAGTCGCTCTCCCCGTGAAGGACGGGGAGAAGGGAGGGCCGCAACCTCGCCGCTCTTTCTGCGACGCGCCAGGTGGCGAAACCATCAACGCCAGCGCATTTCTCCCCGTTCTTCACGGGGAGAAATGTCCGGCAGGACAATGAGGGGCAGCGCCAGCGTTCTATGATTTGGCAGGACCTGTTACGCATCACCGCCCACGAACCACCAGCAGGTCACCCGCCCGACTTCGGCACCAGCAGGGGAATGATCCGGTCGCTCTTGGCGACGGACGGCCGGCCGCTCGAGGCATAGGGGATGCCGAGCGCGTCCCAGGTCTCGACCAGGGCGTCCTGAAGTTCGGCGATCAGCGCGTCCGAATGGAACGGCGTCGGCGTGATGCGCAGCCGCTCGGTGCCGCGCGGCACCGTCGGATAGTTGATCGGCTGGATGTAGATGCCGTGGACGCCGAGCAGGCGGTCGCTGGCCATCTTGCAAAGTTCGGGATCGCCGACCAGCACCGGCACGATGTGGGTGGACGATTCCATCACCGGGAGGCCGGCGGCGGCAAGCACCTCCTTGGTCCGCGACGCCTGGCGCTGCTGCGCGTCGCGCTCGGCCTGCGAGCGCTTCAGATGCCGGATCGAGGTGGTGGCGGCGGCGGCAACAGCCGGCGGCAGCGCCGTGGTGAATATGAAGCCCGGCGCATAGGAGCGCACGGCATCGATCACCGCGCTGGTGCCGGTGATGTAGCCGCCGAGCGTGCCGAAGGCCTTGGCGAGCGTGCCTTCGATGATGTCGATGCGGTCGGCCAGCCCCTCGCGCTCGGTAATGCCGCCGCCGCGCGGACCGTACATGCCCACCGCATGGACCTCGTCGATATAGGTCATAGCGTTGTAGCGCTCGGCGAGGTCGACGATCTGCTTGATCGGGGCGATGTCGCCATCCATCGAATAGACGCTCTCGAAGACGATCAGCTTGGCGCGCTCGCGTCCCGCAGCCTGCAGCAGGCTCTCCAGATGCGCGACGTCATTGTGGCGGAAGATCTTCTTTTCGGCGCCCGAACGGCGCACGCCCTCGATCATCGAAGCGTGGTTGAGCTCGTCCGAGATGATCAGGCAGTTCGGCAGAAGCCGTGCGATGGTCGAGATCGAGGCCTCGTTGGAGACGAAGCCGGAGGTGAAGACGAGCGCTGCTTCCTTGTCGTGCAGGTCGGCCAGTTCCAGTTCAAGCTCCACCAGCGGGTTGCTGGTGCCGGAGATGTTGCGGGTGCCGCCGGCGCCCGACCCCATCTTGCCGGCAGCCTTCTGGAAAGCGTCGATGACGTCGGGATGCTGGCCCATGCCGAGATAGTCGTTGGAGCACCAGACGGTGATTTCCTGGGCGCGGCCGTTGGAACGCCAGATGGCTCGCGGGAACTTGCCGACAATGCGTTCGAGGTCGGCGAAAACGCGGTAGCGCCGCTCCGCATGGAGCTGGTCGATCGCTTCCTCGAAGAACCGCTGGTAGTTCATGTCGCCTTCCCGATTTTGTGCCGGATCATAGTCATTGCCCCATCAGGCGTCCACCGGGGCCCTTTGGTCAAAATGCCACGCCCCAAGCGTGTTCCTAACGACCACGGATCGTGGCCTATTCCCTTGATGTGGATCAACTTTGTTTCAGTACGATGCCTTGGGCCCCGGCGACTGTTACGCATTTGACACTGGAGTTTTATTCGCCTTGCGGCGCGCTTTCCAGTAAGGCGGCCTTGAGACAGTTTCCAACAAATCTTGATCAGCGAGGACGCGTATGACGGTTTTGGTGACGGGCGGTGCCGGTTATATCGGCAGCCATATGGTCTGGGAGCTTCTGGACGCGGGCGAGAGCGTTGTCGTTCTCGACCGGCTTTCGACCGGCTTCGAATGGGCGGTGGCGCCGGAGGCCAGGCTCGTCGTCGGCGATGTCGCCGACCGCGAACTGGTCGGCCAGATCATCAGGGACAACAAGGTCGATGCCATCATCCATTTCGCCGGCTCGATCGTGGTGCCAGAGTCGGTCGCCGATCCGCTCGGCTACTACGAGAACAACACTTCCAAGACGCGCACCCTGATCGAAACGGCCGTGCGCGAGGGCGTGCCGCATTTCATCTTCTCCTCCACCGCCGCGGTCTATGGTGGCGCCGGATTGGAACCGGTGCGCGAGGATGCCGGGCTTTCGCCGGTATCGCCCTACGGCCTTTCCAAGCTGATGAGTGAGTGGATGTTGCGTGACGCGGCGAAGGCGCACGATATCCGCTATACGGCGCTGCGCTATTTCAACGTCGCCGGCGCCGATCCCAAGGGCCGCACCGGCCAGTCGACGCCGGGCGCCACGCATCTGATCAAGGTCGCCTGCGAGACCGCGCTCGGCAAGCGCCCCTTCATGCAGGTGTTCGGCACTGACTATCCCACCCCGGATGGCACCTGTATCCGCGATTACATCCATGTCAGCGATCTGGCGGCGGCGCACCGGCTGGCGCTGCAGCGGCTACGCGAAGGCGGCACCAGCCTGGTCGCCAATTGCGGCTACAGCCACGGTTACTCGGTGCTGCAAGTAATCGACAGCGTGCGCCGCGCCTTCGGCCGTGATTTCGAGGTCAAGATGGGCGACCGCCGCCCCGGCGACGCCGCCGCGATTGTCGCCAACTCCGAGCTTGCCCGCGCTGAGCTTGGTTGGACGCCGCAGCGCGACGATCTCGATCAGATCGTTGCCGACGCGCTGGCCTGGGAACGCATCCTCAGCGGCAAGAACTCGGCACGCGGCTGACCCAATCAGCTTGCGAGCCCAAGGGCTCGTCCTGCGCGCCGAGACGCGCTATTGAGGATCTCACGGCGGCGCGTGGAGGCGCGCCGCCCTGTTCGAGAGCAATTCCAGGAAAAGTGTGCAACGGTTTTCCGTCCGGAATTGGTCAAAACAAGGAAATAGAGCGGTTCTGCGTTTCCGTGAAACGGTGAACCGCTCGAGGGGTGCGGCATGAAGGTCTTGGTGCTTGGGGCCGGCGTCGTTGGCACGGCGGCCGCCTATTACCTGGCAAGCGATGGCCATGAGGTGACGGTGATCGAGCGCCACCAGGCCGCCGCGCGTGGCACCAGCCAGTCGAATGCCGGCCTTGTCTCGCCCGGGGACGCCACCGCCTGGGCTTCGCCCGCCGCGCTGAAGACCTTCCTGCGCGCGCTCTGGAACCACGATCTCGGCATCAAGGTCAGGCTGCGCTTCGATCCCTATTTCCTCGCCTGGAGCCTGCGCTTCCTGCGCCAGTGCACGGTGGCGCGCCTGCGCGCCAACAGCCAGGTCAAGCTGCGCCTGGCGCTCTATTCCCGCGACTGCATCAACGCGCTCTCGGAAGCGACCGGCATTCACTACGACGAGCGCAAGAAGGGCATTCTCTATTTCTTCCGCTCGCAGCACAGCCTCGACACCGGCACCGACAATTACCGCTACCTTGCCGAGCACGGCCTGCCGATCGAGATCGTCGGCCGTGACCGGCTGATCGAGCTGGAGCCCGGCCTCGCCGGCGCCAGGGACAAGATCGCCGGCGGCGTCTATTCGCCGATCGACCAGACGGGCGATTCCCGGCAGTTCGTGGAAAAGCTCGCCGCTTATGCGGCCGAAAAGCTCGGCGTCAAATTCCTCTTCGGCACGACCGTCGAAGGCCTCGACATCGAAGGTGATCATGTGCGCTCGGTGATGACCTCGGCCGGCCCGGTCGCCGGTGACGCGGTGGTCATCTCCTTGGGACCGGAAAGCGGCCTGCTCGGCCGCCGCTACGGCATCGACCTGCCGGTCTATCCAGTGAAGGGCTACACCGCGACCATACCGCTGGAGGACGAGAGCAAGGGGCCGACCATGGGCGGCGCCGACGAGGACCAGCTGATCGGCTATTCGCGGCTCGGCAACCGGCTGCGCCTTGCCTCGACCGCCGAGTTCACCGGCTTCGACCGCAGCTTCAAGCCGCGTGATTTCGCCGCCATGTTCAGGACCGGCAAGGACCTGTTTCCCGGCGCCTTCGACGAGAAGAAAGCGGAGCTTTGGGCGGGCCTCAGGCCAATGATGCCGAACTCCGTGCCGGTGATAGGGCAGGCGCGCTACACCAACCTTTACCTCGACACCGGCCACGGCCATGTCGGCTGGACGATGGCTTGCGGCTCGGGAAAATTCCTCGCCGATATCGTCGCCGGCCGCAAGCCGGAGATCGATCCGCAAGGGCTGGTCTACAGGAACTAGAGATGTCTGGACCGCAAGTCGCCATCGATCTCGGCCGCATCGAGCGCAATGCGCGCACCGTCGTCGAGCGCTGCGCGCATTCCGGCATCAAGGTCTTCGGCGTCACCAAGGGCATGTGCGGCATGCCGCAGGTGGCGCGCGCCATGCTGCGCGGCGGCGTTGCCGGCATCGCGGAGTCACGCTTCGAGAACATCCGCCGGCTGCGCGACAGCGGCATCAATGCGCCGATCATGCTCTTGCGCAGCCCGCCCATCGCGCGCGTCGAGGAGGTGGTGCGGACCGTCGACATCAGCCTGCAGTCGGAACTTTCGATCATCCGCGAGATCGCCCGCATCGCCGAGCGCATGGGCCGCGTCCACGACATCATGCTGATGGTCGACCTCGGCGACCTCCGGGAAGGCATCTGGCCGAACGACCTTGTGCCGACCGTCCAGCAGATCCTGGAGATGAAGGGCGTGCGCATTGCCGGCATCGGCACCAATCTCGGCTGCTTCGGCGCCATCTTGCCGACCGAGGAGAATCTCGGCCAGCTCGTCGCCCATGCCTACAAGATCGAGCGTCTGTCGGGCAAAAGCCTCGATTGGATATCGGGCGGCGCCTCGTCCTCGCTGCCGCTGTTGCTCGAAGGCCGGCTGCCCGCCGGCATCAACAATCTGAGGGTCGGCGAGGCGATCCTGCAGGGCGGGCTGGAAACTTTTCGCGATCCGCCCTGGGAAGCGCTGGAGCTCGATGCCTGCCGGCTTACCGCCGACATCATCGAGGTCAAGAGGAAGCCATCGCGGCCGATCGGCCAGTCCGGCTACGACGCCTTCGGCAACCAGCCGGTCTTTCCCGATGAGGGCGACAGGCTGCGCGCCATTGCCAATATCGGCCGCGAGGACGTGCTGGTCGAAGGCCTGATGCCGATCGCCAAGGGCGTGCGCGTGCTTGGCGCCTCCAGCGATCATCTTCTGCTTGACGTGCAGGACGCCGATCCAATCCCCGCCGTCGGCGGCCGCGTCGCCTTCCGCATGAGCTATGGCGCCATGCTTCTCGCCATGACCTCCGAATATGTCGAGAAGGCCCCGATGCACGATGTCGAGGACTATTCCGGCCGTAAGATGGTGTCGATCTCGGCCGAGCCGTCGGCGGCAGGCATCCTCGCCCGCGAGGCGACCGGGGCGCGGCTTGAGGCGATGAACTTCGACGTCGTCGAGCTGGCCGACGCGGAACGACCGCCATCGGGCCTGATCCGGCTGACGGCCGGCGCCGACCGCCGCATCGCCCATACAGCACTTGCCGCGACCGCGCGGGCGACACACTCATTTGGCCTGATCTGGATCGATTCCATCGCCGCGCTCATGCCGGAGGAGATCGAAGGCATCGACCTGCCGGAGGCTTCGGTGCTCGCCCGCATGTTGGGTTTGGATCACAAGCCGGGCGCTTTGCAGCCGCAGCTTTCGCCGGAAAACATCGTCATCGTCGGCTTGCGCCATGCCGATCCGGCCGAGGCGCGGGTGCTGACGGATTCGCGCGTCTCCGCCTTCACCATGACCGACATCGACGCCATGGGCATGGGGGAAGTGATGCGGGAGGCGATCCACATCGCCTCCTCCGGCACCCAAGGGTTCCACGTCGCCTATGCGCCCGAGGTCACCGAATTCGCCGGCTGGGCGGCAGGCTCGGGCGGGCTCACGG
>NZ_RZSG01001319.1:0-845 GCF_003997725.1 Mesorhizobium sp. M4A.F.Ca.ET.050.02.1.1 | reverse complement strand
GTTCGGCACGGTGGAACTCAGGGACGGCCGCGTGGTGGCTTCGCTCGGCGGCAAGGACCAGGAAATCCTGAGCAGCCTGACCGGGCAGGCGAACTGGGCGGCGATGAACAGCAACGCGACGCTGACGGCGACCGGCATCTGGCGCGGCGAAAGCGTCGCCGTCGACTTCGCGTCGCCCAAGCCGCTGGTACTGTTCGCGGGGGGCGCTGCTCCGCTCACGCTCTCCGTCAAGGCGGCACCTGCTACCTTCTCCTTCGAAGGCGTAGCCTCGATGTCGGACAACGCCTATTTCGACGGCCAGGCGAAATTCGCCGCGCCCTCGCTGCGGCGCGCGCTGGAGTGGTCGCAGGCCGGCATCGCGCCCGGAGCCGCGATCGGCTCGGTCTCGGTCGCCAGCAAGGTGACGGCGGCCGCCGGCCGGGTGAAGTTCGAAAACACCACTGTGGCGCTCGACAACAATCCGGGGATGGGAGCGCTTGACTTCTCCTTCGGCGAAGCACTGCCGGTCATCTCCGGCACACTCGCCTTCGACACGCTCGACCTCCGATCGTTCCTCTCGGCCTTCACGCCGCTGGCGCCAACCGGCGAAGCGGGTCCCGGCGAGATCGACACCAGCTTCGCCGACAAGATCAATCTCGACCTCCGCGTGTCGGCGGCGCATGCCACGGCAGGACCGGTCCAGCTTGCCGACGTCGCCGCTACGGCGCAGGTCAAGAACGGACTTGCCGTCTTCGACATTTCCGACGCCTCTGCCTTCGGCGGCAACATCCAGAGCAGCCTGCGCTTCGACCGCAAGCTCGAAGGCACGCAGGTCGAGATCCGACTTCTCGCCTCCGACGTCGATG
>NZ_RZSG01001318.1:0-851 GCF_003997725.1 Mesorhizobium sp. M4A.F.Ca.ET.050.02.1.1 | reverse complement strand
GTCATAACGACTTCAAGATCGAACTCATGCAGCGCGCCATCGTGCGCGCGGTCGAAACCGCGGGAGCTCGCACATGACGACCGCCTTCATCGGACAACCCGTCAGCCGTATCGACGGCCGCCGGAAGGTCACGGGCAGCGCCACTTATGCGGCTGAGTTCGACGTTCCTGGCTTGGCGCACGCAGCAGCGGTCCGCAGCACGATTGAGAGCGGGCGTATCGCCTCGATTGACGTCGCAGCTGCAGAGCGAGCCCCAGGGGTGATCGCGGTCGTGACGCATTCCAATGCCCCGCGGCTCGCCTACAATCCGCACAAGGGTGGCCCGGACCCCGTCACGGGTGAACGCTTGCACATACTGCAGGACGATCGGGTCGTTCATCAGGGCCAACCGATCGCGCTTGTGATCGCTGAGACGCTCGAACAGGCTGTTCATCCCGCCAAACTGGTGCAGGTCAGCTACAGGCATGAAAAGGGAACGACTGACATTGCCGGTGTCGAGCCCGCTTTGCCAACAGGTGAACCGTCCGACTGGGAGACACGCCGAGGCAATCCCGGGGAGGCGCTTGAAGACGCCGAGGTCAAAGTCGAACAAACCTATGTGATCCCGCGCGAGAACCACAATCCGATCGAGATGCACGCCACCATCGCCTCATGGGACGGCGATAGCCTAACCTTGTGGGACAAGACGCAGTGGGTGCACAACGTCGGCGACGAAATGGCCGCCGTGTTCGGCATCCCTGCCGAGAATGTCCGGGTATTTTCGCCCTTCGTCGGCGGCCATTTCGTCGCCGACGTTGTGCACCCACTGCGTCTTGTCCCACAAGGTTAGGCTATCGCCGTCCCATGAGGCG
>NZ_RZSG01001317.1:0-855 GCF_003997725.1 Mesorhizobium sp. M4A.F.Ca.ET.050.02.1.1 | reverse complement strand
ATTCGGCAACGCCCTTCTCGTTGGCGGCGATCTGCGCCTTGAGGTCGGCGACGTTCTGGTGCGGATTGCGGGCCGGGTAGGGGTGGTCGGTGAGCAGCGTTTCCAGTTCCTTCTCGCGAAAGCGGCCGCGATCGACGATGCGGAAATTGTCGAACAGCACGCCTTCCTCGTCGACCGTGGTGGCTAAAGGCGTCATCGAGCCGGGCGCGGTGCCGCCGACATCGGCGTGATGGCCGCGCGAGGCCGCCCAGAACAGGATTTCCTTGCGCGCATCGTCGAACACCGGCGTCACCACGGTGATGTCGGGCAGGTGCGTGCCGCCATTGTAGGGGGCGTTGAGGGCGAAGACGTCGCCCGGATGGATGTCGCCGGAATTCAGGCGAATGATGGTCTCGACCGAGCGGTCCATGGAGCCGAGATGCACCGGCATGTGCGGCGCGTTGGCGACCAGCGCGCCATGGCGGTCGAAGACGGCGCAGGAGAAATCCAGCCGTTCCTTGATGTTGACGGAATAGGCGGTGTTCTGCAGCGTCACGCCCATCTGCTCGGCGATCGACATGAAGAGGTTGTTGAAGACCTCCAGCATGACCGGATCGGCTTCGGTGCCGAGCGCTGCCTGGCGGCGTTTCTTCTCGGTTCGCCGCAACAGCACATGGTTCCTGGCGGTGATCTCGGCCTGCCAGCCGGGCTCGACGATGATGGTCTGGTTGGGCTCGATGACCAGAGCGGGACCGGCCACCCTGTTGCCGGACTTGAGCGCTTCGCGCCGGAAGATGCCGGCTTCGCGCCATTCGCCTTCGGTGAAGATTTTGCGCGTCCTGGGAGGGCTTGCGGCAAGATCTTCCATTTCCGATT
>NZ_RZSG01001316.1:0-859 GCF_003997725.1 Mesorhizobium sp. M4A.F.Ca.ET.050.02.1.1 | reverse complement strand
GACCGCCCTGGCGCGGATTGTGCCGCGATCGGTGACGCAAGCGACATCCGGCCCGTTCCAGAAGATCCTGCGCACCGGGGTCGACAATTCGACCGGCACGTCGGCGCCGAAACGCGCGACCAGCGCGCCGAACCCTTCCTTGCTGAAATAGTTGGGGTCGAGATCGGCGGCGGCCTGGAAATCGCGGATCGATATCTCGTCCTCGTCGGCGCCGAAGTCCATCGGACCGGCGAAGGTGGCGGCGGCGCGCGGCGCCTGGCCCCTGGCGAGCAGCGCCGAAAGCCGGTCGTCGTCACCCTCCTCGACCTTGTGGGCGGCGAGCAATTCGAATAGCTTCGCGTCGGCGGCCTTCATCTCGGCCTCTTCCGCCTCGCTCGCCTTGCGCTGGCGGTAGTAGAGATGATCGACATTCATGTCGTGGTGATGCAGGTTCCAGCCGGCGGCTTGCGCCTCGGGAAAATAGGGATTGCGGTCCGCCGCGTGCAGCCAGGCGCAGCCGATGTCGAAGGGCACGCCGAAATGCCGGTCGCTGGTCCAGGCGCGGCCGCCGATTCGGTCCATCGCTTCCAGCAGTTTGAAGGACAAGCCGGCGGCGCTCAGGGTTTTCGCGGCTGAGAGCCCGGCCGAGCCGGCCCCGATGATCACAACATCAACATCGCCCATGTGTATCGCGCCCCCCGCCACAATAAATACTTGATCGTAGGCAAATTCCGCTTCATTGGCCAGCATCGAGCAACCAGTGCAGCCGTGGGGGCGGTGACAATCGGGCGCTTCACTGGCAAATTCGCAACCGGGACGTGATTCAGGCGATCAGGCGCGAACAGCATGGCATTTCTTGCCAAGGGAAAGATTTTTGCGG
>NZ_RZSG01001315.1:0-859 GCF_003997725.1 Mesorhizobium sp. M4A.F.Ca.ET.050.02.1.1 | reverse complement strand
AACAACCCGATCCTCACCGGCGAGGCTGGGGTCGGCAAGACCGCCGTGGTCGAGGGTTTTGCGCTCCGCATTGCCCAGGGCGACGTGCCGCCAACGCTCCAGAATGTCAGCGTGCGCATGCTCGACGTCGGGCTGATGCAGGCGGGGGCAAGCGTCAAGGGCGAGTTCGAGAAGCGGCTGAAGGCGGTCATCGACGAGGTCCAGGCCTCCGAGACGCCGATCATCCTGTTCATCGACGAAGCGCACACGCTGATCGGCGCCGGGGGTGCCGCCGGAACCGGCGATGCCGCCAATCTCCTGAAGCCGCCGCTGGCACGCGGCGAGCTTCGCACCATCGCGGCGACGACCTGGGCCGAATACAAGCAGCATATCGAGAAAGACCCGGCGCTGACCCGCCGCTTCCAGGTGGTCAAGATCGATGAGCCGTCGGAAGTCGTGGCCGTGCTGATGCTGCGCGGCGTCGCCGGCGTCCTGGAACAGCACCATAAGGTGCAGATTCTGGACGAGGCGATCGAGGCGGCGGTTGCCTTGTCGCATCGCTACATTCCGGCGCGGCAGCTGCCCGACAAGGCGGTCAGCCTTCTCGACACGGCCTGCGCCCGCGTCGCCATTTCGCAGCATGCGACGCCTGCCGAGGTCGAGGACATATTGCGCCGTCGCCAGGCGCTCGAGGTCGAGCGCGGCATCATCGGCCGCGAGGCGGCGATCGGCATCGAGGTGGCGGACCGGCAGGTCAGGGTCGATGCCGGCCTGGCCGAAACCGAAGCCGCTTTGGCCGCCGCCCAGGCCCGTTGGGACCGGGAAAAGGCGCTGGTGGCCGAAATCCTTGACCTGCGCGCACGACTGCGCGGCGAGGGCG
>NZ_RZSG01001314.1:0-861 GCF_003997725.1 Mesorhizobium sp. M4A.F.Ca.ET.050.02.1.1 | reverse complement strand
CTGTCGACGCGGGCCATGACATAGACCCCCCAGCCGAGATAGGCGCAGTTGGGCGAGTAGTTCGGGCCGCTGGCGAGCTTGTCCCATTGGCCGGTCTTCGAATTGTAGACGTCGTCCGAGCCGGGCAGGATCGAGAAGCCGGTGACGTCGCCGATGACCGACGAGTCGTTGGTCTTGACGTTGGAGCCGATGTCGCCCCACCACGGGATCATCGACCCGGTGCCGGCCAGGAACTGCTGGAAGCCGGTGGTGTTCGGATCGGCGTTGATCTGGTCTGGCGGCTCCGAGGGCAGGGCGTCGATGACGTCCTGGATCGCCCGCACCCAGGCCGGATTGTTGATGCGCGGCTTCATCGTGTCGGCATCGAATAGCCAGGCCTTGTCGTCGGGATGCTTGGCATAGGCGCTGGCGCGGCTGCCGAGGAAGTAGAAGCCGAAGCCGCCCCAGGGCTTGGGCGCGTCGAGATAGCCATACACATCCTGGCCCTTGAACTGCTTGCCCTTGAGGAACTTGGTGACGGCTTGCACTTCCTGCCAGGTCTTCGGCACGCCCCATTCGGTCGTCGCCCCGCTCTCTTTCCAGGCCTTGGCGAGATCGGCATCGGCGAACACGTCGGTGCGGTAGTTGAAGTTGTGCGCGTCGCCGTCGATGGTGACGCGGTACTGCTTGCCGTTCCAGGTGCCGACCGGCGGCTTCAGGTAGTTGACCAGGTCGTCGAAGTCGATCTGCTTCTTGACCCAGTCCGGCATTTCGGAGGTCAGGCCCTTGCCGCATACATCGCCTTCGAAGGGCGCGCCCATCTCGATGATGTCGAAGTCGACGGTGCCTGTGGCGATCGACTGCTGCAGGCGGGCGTTGTAG
>NZ_RZSG01001313.1:0-866 GCF_003997725.1 Mesorhizobium sp. M4A.F.Ca.ET.050.02.1.1 | reverse complement strand
ATCAAGGCGGCGGGCAAGAGCTTCGTCGATTTCCAGCACGACGTCACGGCGGAAGACGTGCGGTTGGCGCACCGCGAGGGCTTCATCTCGGTCGAGCACCTCAAGCGCTACACCACGCTTGGCATGGCGACCGACCAGGGCAAGAGCTCCAACGTGCCGGGCCTCGCCATCATGGCCGAGGCTCTCGGCAAGCCGATCCCCGAGGTCGGCACGACGCGCTTCCGCCCACCCTACACGGCGGTGTCGATCGGCTCGCTGGCGGCCGAGCGTTTTGGCGATCTCAAACCCGAGCGGCTGACCCCGATGCACGACTGGCATATCGCCAACGGCGCGCGGATGTATTCCGCAGGCCTCTGGTACCGGCCGATGATCTACGGCCTTGCCGGCGAGACGGTCGAGCAGGCCTATGTGCGCGAAGCCAAGGCCACCCGCGACAGCGCCGGCATCGTCGACGTCTCGACGCTGGGCAAGATCGCCGTGCAGGGACCGGACGCGGCGGAATTCCTCGACCGCGTCTACACCAACATGTTTTCCACGCTTGCCGTCGGCAAGGCGCGCTACGGCCTGATGCTGCGCGAGGACGGGCTTGCCTTCGACGACGGCACCACCTGGCGGCTCGGCGAGCAGGACTTCCTGATGACCACCACCACCGCCAATGCCGGCAAGGTGATGCAGCATCTGGAATATTTCCTCGACGTGATCTGGCCGGAATTGAAGGTCACCGTCACCTCGGTGACCGACGAATGGGCAGGCGCTGCGATCGGCGGGCCGAAGGCGAGAGCCATCCTCGCCACCTGCGTCACCGGCACCGCCGTCGACAACGCCACCCTGCCTTTCATGGGCATCGTCCGTGGCCAGATTGCGGG
>NZ_RZSG01001312.1:0-872 GCF_003997725.1 Mesorhizobium sp. M4A.F.Ca.ET.050.02.1.1 | reverse complement strand
GGCCAAGCCATGGCCTTCGACGACAAGGTATTCGACGACAAGACCGGCGTGAAGCCGCAGTCCAGCCCGTGGGCGGTGTTCCAGTTCGGCTTTTCCGCCTACAAGAACGGCC
This sequence comes from Mesorhizobium sp. M4A.F.Ca.ET.050.02.1.1, assembly GCF_003997725.1. Classification (NCBI taxonomy): domain Bacteria; kingdom Pseudomonadati; phylum Pseudomonadota; class Alphaproteobacteria; order Hyphomicrobiales; family Phyllobacteriaceae; genus Mesorhizobium; species Mesorhizobium sp. M4A.F.Ca.ET.050.02.1.1. Next base: position 760 of record NZ_RZSG01001312.1, on the reverse strand, counting down.
ACAAGGACCAGGCGGTCGAGGCTTATAAATACGCCGCCGAGAACGGCCAGATTGGCGCCACCTGGAAGCTTGCGCGCATGTATGCCGAAGGCGACGGCGTGGCACGCGACGACTATGCGGCCTTCAAGTTCTTCTCGGAGATCGTCGACCAGGATGTCGAGCCGGGTTCGCCGGAGGAGAGCTATGTCTCCGACGCGCTGGTGGCGCTCGGCGACTATCTGCGCAAGGGCATACCCGGCAGCCCCGTCACGGAGAACGAGGTCGCGGCGCAGGAATACTACATGCGCGCGGCCGCCAACTACCGCAATCCGAACGCCCAATTCGAGATCGGGCAGATGTTCCTGAAGGGCGAGGGCGGCGTCAAGGCAAGCGTCAAGCAGGCCGGGCGCTGGCTCCAACTGGCGGCCGAGAAGGGCCATGCCGGCGCGCAGGCGACGCTCGGCAACCTCCTGTTCCAGAGCGGCAAGGTGGTGCGCGGCCTGGCGATGATGACGGCCGCACTCGAGCGTGCCGCACCGGCCGACCAGCCGTGGATCCGCAGCATGCAGGAAGAGGCCTTCGCCGCCGCCGGCGAAGCCGACCGCCGCACGGCCATCTCCCTGGCCGACGACATCCTGACGAAGGGCGGCGGCGACCAGTAAGCCGCGCCGCTGCCAAGTCACCCCAGGTAAATCAGTTCTCGGTCGGTTCCGTCGGCACCATGCTTGGCGCAGGCGTCGAGATCGGCGTGGTCATGACCGGCGGGGTCGTGCCCCGGCAG
>NZ_RZSG01001311.1:0-873 GCF_003997725.1 Mesorhizobium sp. M4A.F.Ca.ET.050.02.1.1 | reverse complement strand
CATCAACACCGGCCATCCTGGTTCGCTGACAACCGTTCACGCCAATTCGGCCCGTTCGGCCTATGAGCGCCTGGCGCTCATGGTCATGCAAAGCAATGTCGGGCTATCTCGCAGCGAGATCCTCGACTACCTGCGCGAGGTGATCCCGGTCGTCGTGCAGATGGTGCGCGGCGATGGCGGACGCCGATCGATCGGCGAAATCAAGTTCACGAAGGCTGAGACGATCTGACGGGGGCGCCCATTATGGAAAAGATCGCCGGCGGGATCTTCCTGGCGTTGATGGCCGTGGCGCTGGGCGCCTTGTTGTTTGTGGTCGCATACGCGGCGACCGACTGGTACAGCACCGGATCGCATTTTCTCTTCGATAGCCTCAATGCGGATCCGCGGCCAGTCTTCGGCTACGCCTGGACGGACCTGAAAGCTGGACGCTTCGCAAAGCTTCAATACGCCGGCGCCGCGGCCCTATTCGGCTTCGTCCTGCCGCTGGCGAGCGCATTCTTGATGCGGTCGCCCAAGCGCAACGACGCGAAATTCATGTCGATGGCGGACATTCGCCGGGCTGGCCTGCTGAAGCCGAGGGGCATCTTCATCGGACGCGCCGGCGGCAGACTGGTCAACGTCTTTGCCCCGCACCGCGATCGGCGAACGGGCAAATTGCGCCTGACGCGCCCCAGAGTTCGCGGCGGCAAGAAACTGTGGATCGACGGCGATGACGTCGGCGGCTTCGTCATCGGACCGCCAAGGTCGGGCAAGGGCGCGGCGCTGATCATTCCGAACGCGCTGATGTGGCCCCATTCGCTTGTCGTGCTCGATCTGCGCGGCGAGACCTATGAAGCGACGGCTGGCCACCGGGCCACCTTCAGCCAGGTCGTC
>NZ_RZSG01001310.1:0-876 GCF_003997725.1 Mesorhizobium sp. M4A.F.Ca.ET.050.02.1.1 | reverse complement strand
CGCCGGCATGATGGCGGCGTTCCGGCCCGGCAGCGCGCCCTACGCGCATCCGGGCCCGGCCAACGGTCACCGCAGCTACGAAGCGGCCTACCGCGCGTCGGGTTTCGCCGGCTTCGAGCATTCGCCGCAGCGGCCGCTCGACATGGGATATGGCGACGCCCAGCAGCAAAGGGCCGGCTTCGGCGAAAACGACCAGGCTGCGTTCGAGACCGGGCCGCTTCACAGCGCCGACGCGCGCGCCAGCCAGGACGAGCCGGCCGTGACGTTGCTCGGCACGGCGCTGGGCGCGGCGCGGGCGCAGGTACACGAGAACTATATCGTCGCCCAGACCAGGGATTCGCTGGTCATCGTCGACCAGCACGCCGCGCATGAGCGGCTGGTCTACGAGGCCCTGAAGAACGCGCTGCACTCGCGTGCGGTGCCCTCGCAGATGCTTTTGCTGCCGGAGATCGTCGACTTGGCCGAAGAAGACGCCGAGCGGCTGGCCATGCATTCCGAGACGCTGGCCAGATTCGGCCTCGGCCTCGAGCGCTTCGGCCCGGGCGCGGTGGCGGTGCGCGAGACGCCGTCGATGCTCGGCGAAACCAATGTGCAGCAACTGGTGCGCGACCTCGCCGACGAGATCGCCGACAACGACACGGTCGAGACACTGAAGGAGCGGCTGCACCACATCGCGGCGACCATGGCCTGCCATGGCTCGGTGCGTTCGGGGCGGCTGCTCAAGCCAGAAGAGATGAACGCGCTGTTGCGCCAGATGGAGGCGACGCCCGGCTCCGGCACCTGCAACCACGGCCGCCCGACCTATATCGAGCTGAAGCTTGCCGACATCGAGCGGCTGTTCGGGCGGCGGTAGGATCGTACGGCGCAGCCCCGCCC
>NZ_RZSG01000130.1:0-11114 GCF_003997725.1 Mesorhizobium sp. M4A.F.Ca.ET.050.02.1.1 | reverse complement strand
CCTTGAGACCGGCCTTGGCGAGTTCCGCCTTGGCGCCCGCGAGATCGAACGGGTAGTAGACAGTCGAGTTGCGGTCATAGAAGGAGGTGCCCGAAGAGAAGCCGCCCGGATAAATGGCGGTGAACGGGCCCTTCACCAGGGAGTCGCCGAGCGCCTTGCGGTCGAGCGCCATAGTGACGGCCTTGCGGAAGTCCTCGTTGCGATTCAGCTCACGGACGGCCTGACTGCGTTCGTCCGGATTGCCCCAGCCATTGGCCGAGAAATTCATGCGAAGATTATAGCCGATGAGGCGCGGGCCGAAGGCGAGACGGGCCGGCGCATCCTTTTCCGCAGCACGCTTAAGCGAAGCGACGAAGTTTTCCGGCTGCTCCAGGTTGGAGAAGTCGCCCGAACCCGCCACCGCCTGAACATCGCGGTCGGCCCAGGTAGACAGCTTGTAGTGCAACTCGTTCAGGTAGGGCAGCTGGTTGCCCTTCTCGTCGACCTTCCAGTAGTACGGGTTACGGCGCATGACGATGATGTCGTCCGGCCGATATTCGACCGGGACCCAGGCGCCCATCACCGGCATGTTCATGTATTCCGGCGGGAAGGCGTTCTTGAACTGGTCGTAGGTGTTCTTGGAATATTTCGGATGCTGCGGCTTCAGAATATGCGAGGGGCCGGGGCAGAAGGTGCCGTAGGCCATGGCATAGAGGTACTGTCGCGGGAAGGCGTCCTTGAAGGTCCACTCGACGGTGTAGTCGTCGATCTTCTTCAGCTCGGTGCCGACGCCGAAGGTTTCCTGGGTGGCGCCGTTCAGCGGCGAGACGTTGGGGTCCACGACCTCATCGTTCCAATAGAACATGACATCGTCGGCATTGAACGGCACGCCATCCGACCATTTGGCGCCTTCGACCAGATGCATGGTCAGCTTGTGGCCATCCTTCGACCATTCCCAGCTTCTGGCAAGGTTCGGCAGCGGCTCGGTGTCCTTGGCCTCGATCTGGAACAGCGGTGCGGTGCGGGTCAGGCATTCGGAAAGGCCGATGTCGATGCCGCCCCAGCCCTGGGTCTGGCCGGCGCCATAGTTCCAGCCTTCGGGCCGGCCACCGATGACATGGCGCATTGTGTCGCCATAGACGCCGATGCCGTCCGGCATGTTCTCGGCCTTGAACACCAGCGGCTCCTTCGGCAGGCGGTCCTTGACTGGCGGAAGCTTGCCGGTCTTGACGTATTTCTCGGTGAGCCAATCGGGTTCGTGGTATTCGGGCAGCGCCTTGAACTCCAGGATGGAGTCGCGCGCCACATATTTGATCTTCCCTTCGGCGGGAAACTGCGCCGGCGCCGGCGGCACCGTCGGTTCGGATGCGTATGCGCTCAATGCCGTTGCCGAGACGCTCAGCGCCAGTCCGGCCAGAATGCCAATTCGATGTAAGTTCCTCATTGTTTCCTCCCAAATGTTTCGACGACTGCTGCTGCCCGCGTTCTATTCTTTCGGGACGACTGATTTGACCGACCGGCCTCCCGCGGTCCGCCTCCAGGCGCGAGGTAAATCAGCCGGCCTGTTTCAGCGCCGCCTTTTCGGCGCGCAATTCCTCGATCGAGCGCACGCTTCTGCGCGCCGCACCCGCCCATTCACGGGTCTTGACCCTGGATTTCGAGAGCCGCTCTTTTGCGGCCGGCACCGCGTTCGCGTATTGCGGCAGCCAGGCCGCCTGGGCAACGACCATCTCGTCCACCATCTGCCAGACTTCCTCCGGCGTCGAAACCGCGCCGACCAGTGGATCGTGCAGCACGGCGAGCTTCAAGAGATCGATGTCGCCCGATATCGCGGCATGCACCGACATGCGCTGCACGTTGATCGAGGCCATGCAGGTGGCGGCGCAGGCTTCCGGCAGCGTGATGCCGGCGGCCATGTTGATGCCGAAGCGGTCGACGAAGCCGGGCGACTCGATGATGGCGTCCTGCGGCAGGTTGGTGATCACGCCGTTGTTCCTGACGTTGAAATGGCCGCGATAAACGCGGTTCGTCTCCAGCGCTTCGAGAATATGGCTGGCATGCTCGTTGGAGCGCTTTGCGGGGTCGATGGGCTTCGACGCCGCCTCGAGGAATTGCGGATATTCCGTCTCGAACCAGTTGCGGGTTTCGGTCGAGTAGCGCAGATACCCGCCCGTTTCGCCGTGGATCCAGTCCGACATGTCGATCCAGCGCGTGATCTCGTCCGGCCGCTTGCGGTACCAGGGCAGATATTCGGAGAGATGCCCGTTGCTCTCGGTCGAGTAGACGCCGAAGCGCTTCAGCACATCGATGCGCAGCTTCTCCTGCTTCGAAAAGACCGGGTGCGCCTCAAAGGCGGCGACCAGTTCGTCCTTGCCGATTTTGCGGCCGTTGAGGCGCAGCTCGATGAACCACGTCTGATGGTTGATGCCGGAGCAGACATAGTCGAGCTCCTTCGGCGATTTCGCGCCGAGCACCTCGGCGATCTGCTCGGCGCCGTGCTGCACACCGTGGCAGAGCCCGACCGTGTCGACCTTGCCGTATTCGATCGCCGCCCAGGTGTTCATAGCCATCGGGTTGGCGTAGTTGAGAAACTTGGCACCGCTCGCCGCGACCTCGCGGATATCCCTGCAGAAATCGAGGATCACCGGAATGTTGCGCTGGCCATAGAGGATGCCGCCGGCGCAGATCGTGTCGCCGACGCACTGGTCGATGCCATATTTGAGCGGAATGCGGATATCGTCGGCATAGGCCTCGAGGCCGCCGACGCGCACGCAGCTGATGATATAGCGCGCTCCCTCCAGCGCCTTGCGGCGGTCGGTCGTCGCCGTCACCTTCGTCGGCAGTCTGTTTGCTTCCACGATCCTGTCGAGGATCGCCTTGATCATCCCGAGATTGTGCTCGCTGACGTCAGTCAGCGCGAATTCGATATCCTTGAATTCTGGCACGCACAGAATGTCGGTGAACAGCTTCTTGGTGAATCCGACGCTGCCGGCGCCAATAATAGCGATTTTGAAGCTCATCACCTTCACCTCGATCCAATCGAATGCTAGGCAAGGAGCAGCAAGGGAGGATATGGCCGCACGTCATCGCGTGCATACCACTCAGGCCGGAAATCCGGCCTTTTCTCCTCCCGCCCGCTCCTCGACCGCGGGTCGTTCCCGTTCTCTGGAGCTGGATTATGCGCTTATTCGCAGGCGCGAACAGAGAAGGATTATGCTTTCGAGGGTAATTTTGTGCTGCAGGATCTGATCGCCAACGGACCATCGATGCGGACGATCTCGCTGCCGCGCGGCCGCCAGCGCCTGCATGCCATGCCGACAAGCACGGGTTACGAAGTTCGCGAGGACGAAACCTACGACTGGGACGGTCGAAAGCGCGGCCAGACCCCGTTCACCGTGCTCCAGCACACCATCAGCGGGGCCGGCCAGTTGCGCTACGAGAACCGCAACTACCGCCTCCAGAAGAACGACACGCTGCTGGTGCTGGTGCCGCACAACCATCGCTACTGGCTGGCTACGGGCGACCGCTGGGAATATTTCTGGATCTCGATGAATGGCGAGGAGGCGCTGCGCATCCACAAATCGATTCTGAGTGTCTCAGGCCCCGTATTTCGATTGCAGCCGATGACGATTGATCATCTTGCCGATTGCAGCCTGCGCCTCATCAAGGGGGCAGCTTCCCCGGGCGCCGCTTCCGCCGTCGCCTACGAAGCCGCCATGGCGCTCTACGACGATGTTTTCGGATCGCACGCCTTCGCCGAAAAACAGAGCGCCATGCAGCCGGTGATCGACCACATCAACGCCAATCTCGACAAGCCACTGCAGGTGGCCGATCTCGTTCGGATCAGTGGCCTCAGCCGCGCGCACTTCTCGCGCTGCTTCGCCGAGAGCGAAGGCATCCCACCTGCTGAATTTGTCTTGCAGCAGCGCCTGCAGCGCGCGGCGAAGTTGCTGACCAAAGCCGATTTCCTGCCGGTCAAGGAAGTCGCCGTCATGTGCGGTTTCGAGGACGCGAACTACTTTTCCAAGGTTTTTCGTCGCTCTTATGGCATTACCCCGACGCAGTTTCGCACCACCGGCATGTATGCCAGCCTGGGAAATCATCGTTGAGGCAATTGCCGCCGCTGATGCTGGATCCGGCTGGTCAGCGCCGGTTACGGTCGATCGCGGTCGAGGCTGTACTAACCGGATCAGCCGCCGCGAAGGCAGCCTCGATCTGCGTCGCTGAGCGCTGCTCGGTCCGCTTCCACGCGACATATTCGACGATGCCGAAGCGTGGACGCCGCGGCACCGTCTTCACCACAGGCATACGGAAGCCGTCGCGGAACTTCCGCCAGCGCTGGCCGAGCACCGAAACCATCTCCTCGACGGTGGGCGGCGTCGCCACGTCGGCATAGGTTATGGTGAATTTGCCGGCGAGCCCGGCTTCGCGCGAGACCGGTACCGGGATCGAGGCGAGATAGTCGGACGGCACGTCGATCAGGCCGCCAAAGGCCCATTGCTCGCGCAACCGGTCGGCATTCATCGGCGCAACCGAGACGTCGATGTCGTTCGGTGTGCCTGGCACGCGATAGGGGCATTTGAAGCGGCCGCAATTGGTGTGCGCCGAAAACTGCCACAGTGCGTAGCCCTGCCAGTTGCCCATCGGAAAATGCACATCGATGTCCGGCTTGTAGCGCGCATACCAGAGCGGCAGCCGCGACAAGAGCCGGTATTGATAGCGGTTGTCGGCAATGTATTGCGCGGTCCTGCCGTTGGTGTAGAGCACCGGGAAGCGGCCCAGCCGCCGATGCACCTGGCGCACGAATTCTTCCGCATCCTCCAATGACATCCATTGCGTGGGATCATTGCCTTCGAGGTCGAGGGCTATCAGATCGTCCGACGCGGGCTCGGCGAAATCGACGAAATTGTTTGCCTGCTCGACCGGGTTGCCGGGCCGGGCAAGATGATAGGCGCCCCATTTCAGGCCGAGTGCCTTGGCCACCACCTTGCGCGTCTGGAACAGTTCGCGTGTCACCGCATAGCGCTTCCATAGCGCCTTGCAGAGCCGGAATTCGGTGTCGTCGCCCGAGCAGAAATAGGCCGGCGGCAGTCCGTCGGACGCCTTGTTGATGAAACCGACGATGCGCTTGTCGGTGGCAAGCTTGGCCCAGTCGATGGAATTGTATTCGTAGGCGTCGATGACCAGCGCGCGCTCAGCGTTCTTCCACGGCTCGGAGAAATCCGAGGCCTTTGCTGCCGTGCCCAGCACCATCGCAGCCGCGAGAAGTGCCAGGCGGCGAAGAGGGCGCGCCGGCGTTTTCAATCAGGGTGTCCCCACTGACCAGGGATCGATCTTGAACCGCTATGGTTAAGGAAGTGCTTTCAAAGCGGATGAGACGCTCAACGTGGAAACAGCGACGGCACCTCGAACGGATCGGGCGCCGGCTCCTGCGGCAGCGTGCCTTCGGCCGCGCGTTTGCGGTGATGCGCCAGCGAGCACCGCGGCGAGGCGTCGGGTCTGGCGAGCATGGAGGGCTCCGGTTTGTCGCCGGTCGAATGCCTGGTGGACTCAGAATTTAATGCGCGCCGCCGCGATTGCAAAATCCGCGTGACAAAGTTTGACGTTTACGTAAAAAGAAGACTTGAGGCCGCCCAAAGGCGGATGGTTTTGCATAGGCCCAGGCCCTACGATCGAGCGGCCGGGGCAGCGGAGGAGCAATCGGCATGTATAAGGCACCGGTCGAGGATATCGCCTTCACGCTGAAGCATGTGGCCGGGCTGAAGCCGGCATTGGATTCCGGCACTTTCGGCGATCTCGGCGAGGATTTGGTCGACGCCATCCTGGCCGAGGCCGGCCGCTTCGCCAGCGAGGAGGTGGCGCCGCTCTATAAGATCGGTGACGAGCATGGCGCGGTGCTCAAGGACGCGGCCGTCACCACCCCGCCCGGCTGGAAGGAGCTTTACCGGCGCTGGATCGAAGGCGGCTGGAATGCGCTGTCCGGTCCGGAGGAATTCGGCGGCCAGGGCCTGCCTACCATGCTCGGCGTTGCCGCGCTCGAAATGTGGAATTCCGCCGCCATGGCCTTCGGCATCGGCCCGACGCTGACCATGGGCGCGGTCGAGGCGCTGGACAAGCACGCCTCCGAGGCGCTGAGGCAAAAATATCTGGCGAAGCTCGTCTCCGGCGAGTGGATGGGCACGATGAACCTGACAGAGCCGCAGGCCGGTTCCGATCTCGCTGCTCTGCGCGCCCGCGCCGAGCCGGCCGGCGATGGCACCTATCGCATCTTCGGCCAGAAGATTTTCATCACCTATGGCGAGCACGATTTCACCGACAACATCGTCCACCTGGTACTGGCACGGCTGCCCGACGCTCCCGCCGGCACGCGCGGCATCTCGCTGTTCCTGGTACCGAAATTCCTGGTCGCTGACGACGGCTCCCTCGCCGCCCGCAACGATGTCTTCTGCTCCGGCCTGGAACACAAGCTCGGCATCCATGCCTCGCCGACCTGCACCATGATCTATGGCGACGGTTTCCAGAACGCGACCCCCGGCGCGATCGGCTGGCTGGTCGGCGAGGAGAACAAGGGGCTGGCCTGCATGTTCACGATGATGAACAACGCCCGCCTTGCCGTCGGCATGCAAGGCGTGGCGGTGGCCGAGACCGCGACGCAGAAGGCGATCACCTACGCCAACGAGCGTCGGCAGGGCAAGGCCTCGGACTATGAGGGGTCGGGCATGGCGCCGATCGTCCATCACCCGGACGTGCAGCGCAATCTCCTCACAATGCGGGCATTGACCCAGATCGCCCGGGCTATCAGCTATTCCTGTGCCCATGCCATTGACCGCGCTCGGGTCGGCGAAGGCGAGGCGGCCGCCAACTGGCGCGACCGCGCCAATCTGCTGACGCCGCTTGCCAAGGCATTTTCCACCGATGTCGGCGTCGAGGTCGCCTCGCTCGGCGTCCAGGTGCATGGCGGCATGGGCTTCATTGAGGAGACGGGCGCGGCCGCCCTTTATCGCGACGCCCGCATCGCGCCGATTTATGAAGGCACCAACGGCATCCAGGCGATCGATCTGGTGGCGCGCAAGCTGCCGCTCGGCGGCGGCGAACACGTGCATCGCTACATCGGTGAATTGAAAGCGGTCGCCGATGGCGTGCGCACTTCCAATGTCGCGGGTTTTGGCCACACCGCCGACAATCTCGACCGGGCGCTCGCCGATCTCGACGAGGCGACGCGCTTCCTGCAGAAGCTGATGGCAGACGGCAAGGCCGATGCCGCGATGGCCGGTGCCACGCCCTATCTTCGGCTGATCTCACTTACCGCCGGCGGCGCATATCTGGCGCAGGGCGGACTCGCAGACCATGGCCGAGTTCCGCTTTGCCGCTTCTTTGCCGAAAACCTGCTTGGCGAGACCCGCGCCCTGAAGGAGCGCATCATCGATGGCGCTGAAAGCCTTGCCGTGGCCGGCAAGGCGTTGATCTCAGCCTGAAACATCCGGACATTCGAAGGAACTGGACCGTGACCGACCATATCCTCATCGAGCGCCAGGGCGCCGTGCAGATCATCCGCATGAACCGCCCGGACAAGAAGAACGCGCTGACGCGCGCCATGTACGCGAAGATGTCGACAGCCCTTGCCGAGGGCGATGCCGATCCTGCCGTTCGCGTGCACGTCTTCCTCGGCGTACCCGGCGCCTTTTCCTCCGGCAACGACCTTGCCGACTTCATGGTCATCGCCACCGGCGGCGAGGGCGGCACGGAAGTCTGGGATTTCCTGATGGCGCTGGCCAAGACGCAGAAGCCGATGGTGTCGGGCGTCGACGGCATCGCGGTCGGCATCGGCACCACGCTCAACCTTCATTGCGACCTGACATTCGCCACATCGCGCACCGTCTTTCGCACGCCATTCGTCGATCTCGGTCTGGTGCCCGAGGCCGGCTCGAGCCTGCTCGCGCCGCGGATACTCGGACAGCAAGGCGCCTTCGCCCTGCTCGGCCTGGGCGAAGGCTTCTCCGCCGAGCGGGCAAAGGCCGCCGGCTTGATTTACGACGTAGTCGAGGGGAACGCGCTGGAAGCAGCGGTGCTCTCGTCTGCCAACGAGATTGCCGCCAAGCCGCCGCAGGCGCTCAAGATCGCGCGCGACCTGATGCGCGGCTCGCGCGAGGATCTTGTTGCCCGCATCAAGGTCGAGAGCGAGCATTTCCGCGAACGTCTGAAATCCGACGAGGCCCGCGCCGCACTCACCGCATTCATGACCAGGAAGAAGGGCTGACCGAAAGATCGCCGCAGCGCTCCGACAAAGCCAGGGCGCACGCAAGTTGTGCATTGTCTGAAAAACTCACGCATGGCGTGATTTTGACCTGTACATGCAACTACTCGCGCCCTATCTCACGAGCAGGCGGCAGGGGTGTCCTACGAGGCGGAGAGGACATGAGCCGAGACGTTGCCATCGATGCACGACCAATCAAAACAGTGCGAGGGCGTTCACTGACTGATTGAACGCCTCGACATGCTTGCCGATGCCGCAAAGCCGCTAGCACTGACCTTAAAGCTCTGGTGGCGCTTCTGGCCGCAATTGGTCGCCCTGGTGCTTCTGGGTACCGTGTTCGGTGACCTGTTCATGCAGATCGCCGCGCGCACTGCCCTTGTCAATCATATGGCGGGGCTTGCCTTGCTGACACTGGTTGCGCTGACGCAGCTCATTGTCACCGTCGCCATGTTCCAGACGCTGCTGCCCGCCTTACCGGCAACGCGTGTGGCACAGCAGGCGGCGCGTGGCGAAAGCGAAGCGCAGCCTGGTACAGGTGGCGTGCGACTGGCACGCATGGTCACCGTCGCGCTGCTGCCCTTCTTCGCCTACTACGCTGCCTGGGGGTTTCTCGGCGACACGGTTCGGCAGTATTCCCGCGTCACGCTCGACATGGCGCCCTTCGGCGAAGGGGCCGGCAACGTCCTCGATGTGCTCGATTCGCGCTGGCTGATTTTTTCGGTCGCGATCTCGTGGCTGATCCGGCGCTTGGCCGCCAGCATGCAGACGCGCGGCGGATCTCGCTCCTTCTGGCAGATTGTCGTTGTCATCTGCGAGACCAACTGGATCTTCATTGGTCTGTATGTGATTTCGCGCTGGAAGGACGAGATCGTCGGCTGGATCATGAGCCGCAACATCCTGTCCGTCCTGCAGGCCGCCGCGGAGAGTATGGCCAATCCGGTCGCAAGCGCCTTTGCCGATCCCATGGTTCCGGTCGAGGTCACCTCCATCGACACGACCACCAGGCTGGTCAACCTGTCCTTCTATATGCTCCTGCCGGTGATCTGGCTGGTGCTCGCGGCACTGATCTACGGCTACGACGTGCGCGACGACAAGGAACTGATGCGTGTGCACCGGCGCGTCGAACATTTCGGCGAGCGCTACCGCGCCATTCCGAAATTCCTGCGCGATTTCGTCGAGCACTTCATCTCCGGCTATCGCTCGCGCTACCTGCCGATCGCCAATGGCGTGCGCATCACGCTGAGCTCGGGTGTGGTGCTCATTGTCACGCTGATCGTCGGTTATCGCCTGATCGACTGGCTGGCCGCCTGGGCGTGGCTCGGAATGACACGCGTCATCGGCCCGCATGAGCTAGACACCTGGCAGGTGCTGTCGGAGGGCGTTTCGCTGCTCTTCGGCAGCCCGTTCCAGGATTCTTCGACCGGCATTCTCGTCGAGCCGATAAGAATCTGTTTCCTCGCCGCGATCCTGGAAACGGCATTCGCGCTGCCCAAGCGCCAGACAATTGACAGCATGCAGCCGGCCGGCTCCCCGGCCGGTGGAGAGGCCGAGGCCCAGAATGTTTGAAGACGCCCGCTCCCGCCTGAAGGCATGGTTGGTGGCCGGCATCGGCACAGTGGCGGCGATTGGGGTAGCCGGCGTCATGGGCGCCTTCGGCGCAAGGCAAGAGCCGCTGCCGGTTCTGGTGCCCGCCAGCGGAATCGAGACGGGCCAGTGGCTGCTCAGGTCGCTCAAGGCCTATTCGACCGAAGGCGAGAACCCCTACGGCGTACCGCTGAAGCCTGGCGCCAAGGCGCTGGTCCTCGAGCTCGAAATGACCAACCACACCGCCAAGTCGACAAAGGATTATTTCGACCTGCTGCAGGCCGCCCAGGCAACCGTCGATCCGACGACGAGACCGTTCATCGTGCTGACGCGTGATTCCACGCTGTCACCGGAACTGCACCCCGGCATGCCGGAGCGCATGGCCTATGTCTGGCAATTGCCGGACGGAGCGGCACCGCCGGCAAGCCTCGACCTGACGGTCATCCGCAAGACCTACAAGCAGCGCGACAATCTCTACGGCCTGCCCGGCTGGTTCAATCCGGCACCGGTCGGCACGCTGAAGCTGCCGGTTGGCAGCGGGCCTAGTGCCGCGGATATCCGGCCATGATGCGCAAACTGGCGAACATCGTCCTGCTGCTCGTCGCAGTGTCGCTCTGCTACGGCCTGCAGGTGTCGAAGCCGCACTATGGCGACCTTGTCGGGCCGATCCCCGCCCGCGGCTCGCTCGGCGACATGGCCGTCGGGCGAAGCTTCGAGGTCCGGGCCGAAAAGGTCGAATTCGCCCGAAAACTGAAAGTTGACAAGTTCGGTGACAGCAAGGTTTTGACCACAGGCGGCATCTGGGCCGTGGTCACGGTGGAGTTTGCGGCGCCGGCGCAATCGACGACGGTAGCGGTCGCGTCCTGGCGCGGGTCGACAGGCCTGACCTATGACCAGACCGAGCGGCTGTCCTTCGCCGATGGACTCCTTCCCGTGGCCATCGACCCCGGCCTGCCGAGGAAGGCGAGGCTGATCTTCGAGCTGCGGCCTGACGAAGTCAGCGATGCCACTCTGCTGGTTTCGGAAAAGCTGATGTCCGCACTCGACTCGCGGGCCGAGATATCGCTCGGGCCCGTCGCGATTGGACCCGACGGCTTGCCGCCCGGCACGGTAGACACACTGGACATGACGCAGCCGATCTGAGGGATATCGAATGGCGGCAGAAATTCTGGATCGGGAGAGCGGGACGAGCGAGCGGAAATGGCGCCGCCGCAGCCTGTGGTCGCTGCTGCTGCTTATCCCCTTGGCCTTGGCAGTTGAGGCTTACGACAGTGTTAGGACGCTGCTTGGCAACAAC
>NZ_RZSG01001309.1:0-880 GCF_003997725.1 Mesorhizobium sp. M4A.F.Ca.ET.050.02.1.1 | reverse complement strand
GACAGCTACCATCGCTGGATGCAGGTCTCCGCCTTCGCAACGCTGGGCGGCTGTCCGGCGCTCAACGTACCCGTCGGTTTCGACGGCAAGAGCCGGCCGATGGGCATGCAGCTGATCGGGCCGCCACGCGGCGATCTCGCCGTGCTGCGGGCCGGCGCGGCCTACGAGGCGACACTGCCCTGGCAGGCAGGCGCAAGCTGAGGCCGGCTATCGGCGGCAGGCTGGCGCTTGCGCCCACACCGGCGCCGTGCATTGATCGGGCCCGGCCGCCACCGGATCGGTGCCATCTTGCTTGAGGAAAGACCATGTCGCTGGAACTTTACGCCACCTATGTCGTCGCCTGCATCGTCATCATCCTGGTGCCCGGTCCGACCGTCACGCTGATCATCGCCAACAGCATCCGCCACGGCGCGCGCGCCGGCCTTGCCAACGTCGCCGGCACCCAGGCCGGCCTCGCCATCATGATCGCCATCGTCGGCATCGGCCTCAACACGCTGATATCAGGCATGGGCCACTGGTTCGAATGGGTCAGGCTGATCGGCGCCGCCTATCTGATCTGGATGGGCGTGCAGATGTTCCGTTCGAAAGGCACGCTGAACCCCGACGGATCGGCCAGGAAGCCGCGCGGCGGCTTCTTCCTGCAGGGTTTCCTGGTGGCGATCAGCAATCCGAAGACATTGGTGTTCTTCGGCGCCTTCTTTCCGCAGTTCATCGCGCCGCAGGGCAACTACACGCTGCAGATCGTGGTCATGGGCCTGACCGCGATGATCTTTGCCGCCATGTCGGATTCGACCTACGCGCTTGCCGCAAGCCGCGCCGGTCGGCTGCTGTCGGCCAGCCGCGTCAAGCTGATGTCCCGCATCAGCGGCAGCTTCCTGGT
>NZ_RZSG01001308.1:0-880 GCF_003997725.1 Mesorhizobium sp. M4A.F.Ca.ET.050.02.1.1 | reverse complement strand
CGGTGGGGATGATGGCGACAAGCGGCCGCTACACCACGCTCAAACACGGATGGTTGGCGGATGCCGCCAGCGACAGTGCCGCGGGATCAAGAAGGCGGCCCCTTTCGAGCAGCACATCGCCTTGCGCGAAATCGAGTCCGACACGCCGGATGTTGCGTCCTTGCGCCGTCGGCTGGGTTACCTCTACCGTGCCGCCGCCCAGGTCCCTGACATTCTCCTGAATGACGATGGTGTCGGCGCCTTGCGGCACTGGCGCGCCGGTGAAGATGCGCACGGCTTGCGACGGGCCGACGCTGCCTTCGAAGCCGCGGCCGGCCGGCGCCATGCCGATCACCGAAAGCCGCGCCGGCACGGATGCCACGTCGGTGGCGCGCGTCGCATAGCCGTCCATGGCGGAGGCGTTGAAGGGCGGTTGCGTGCGCAATGCCACCACGGGCTCGGCCAGCACCCGGCCGGCGGCGTCGATCAGCGCGACGCTCTCACTGGCCCGCGGCGCCGCTCCATCCAGCAGGCGCTCGAGCGCCTCGGCGACAGGAACCAGCGCCATCAAGCGCCTTCCCCGCGCCCGGCCGCCTTGTAATCGCCAGACTTGCCGCCGGTCTTCTCGACCAGCCTGATGCCGGAGATCACCATGGCGCGGTCGGCGGCCTTGGCCATGTCGTAAATGGTGAGGCAGGCGACGGAGGCCGCCGTCAGCGCCTCCATCTCGACGCCTGTCTTGCCGGTGACGCGGGCGAGCGCCGTGACCTTGAGGCCAGGCAGGGACGTGTCCGGCTCGATGTCCACCGAAACCTTGGTCAGGAGCAGCGGATGGCAGAGCGGGATCAGTTCATGCGCGCGTTTCGCCGCCATGATGCCGGCAATGCGCGCGGTGCCAAGC
>NZ_RZSG01001307.1:0-881 GCF_003997725.1 Mesorhizobium sp. M4A.F.Ca.ET.050.02.1.1 | reverse complement strand
TGCCGCGACTGCGGGGCAATCGGCGCCCGCCGCTAGTGCGCCAGCCGGGCAGCCGCTGCCAGCGCCAGTCCCGCCGCCTCCGCCCGCCGCACAGGGCAGGCCGATGCAAAGCGGGCCGCGCCCGCCGCAGCAGGAACTGCCTGTCTTCGCCGCGCTCGATCTTGGCACCAACAACTGCCGCCTGCTGGTTGCAGTGCCGACGCGCCACGGCCAGTTCCGCGTCATCGACGCCTTCTCGCGCATCGTCAGGCTGGGCGAGGGGCTGACCGCAACCGGTCGGCTTGGTCAGGCGGCAATGGATCGCGCCGTCGAGGCGCTCAAGGTGTGCGGCGAGAAATTGCGCAACCGCAAGATCAGGAAGGCGCGGCTGATCGCGACGGAAGCCTGCCGCGCGGCCGAAAACGGTGTCGATTTCCTCGATCGTGTCGAGCGCGAGTCGGGGCTGAAGCTGGAGATCATCGACCGCCAGACCGAGGCCAGGCTGGCGGTATCGGGCTGCGGCTCGCTGGTCGAGCGTGACACGCAGGGCGTGGTGCTGTTCGATATCGGCGGCGGCTCCTCCGAGATTGCGCTGATCGACCTTACCGGCCATCGCTCGCCGCGGCTCGCCAACCACATCGTCTCCTGGACATCGTTGCCCGTCGGCGTCGTTTCGCTGGCCGAGCGCTTCGGCGGCCGCACGGTGACGCGCAAGACCTTCGCCGCAATGGTCGAGGACGTGGCGGCGCGGCTGAAGTCCTTCGATGGACGCGACCGGCTCGCGCATGTTCTCGCCAGTCCGAAATTCCACTTGCTCGGCACCTCGGGCACGGTGACGACGCTCGCCGGCGTCCATCTCGAACTTGAGCGCTATGACCGCCGTCGGGTCGACGGCCTGTGGA
>NZ_RZSG01001306.1:0-881 GCF_003997725.1 Mesorhizobium sp. M4A.F.Ca.ET.050.02.1.1 | reverse complement strand
ACGCCCAGCCGCTCGAGAACTTTCAAGGCGGGGTTCATGAGCGCGGTGGTGCGGCCATCCTGGCCATTGGCTGCCGGGCCCGCCAGCGTCACCGCAAAGCCGGCCTCGGCAAACCCAAGCGCCGCGATCAGCCCGGCCGGACCGCTGCCGGCGACCAATATCCGCGCTGTCTTCTGATGATCCAAATCCGGTATCCAGATCGCAATGCAGGCCCAATTGGCCGCCAATGCGGTATAGGCCGGAGTGTACGGCTTGATCAACGCGGCGATTCAGCCCATTTCGGGTCCATGACCGGCCAGGACAACGACTTCCGCCATCTCGACCGGGCCGGCCGCGCCACCGCGGACGTCGCGCGCAACCCCCGGCTGGTGGTGGCCATGATGGTTGGTGCGGCGGTCATCCTGGCGTGGCTAACGCTTGGCGTCATGGCGATCCGCGGTGCCGAAGGCCGGGTTGCGGGCGCATCGGCCCCGGGCGATTTCATGTTGAAATACCTGCCGCCGCCGCCGCTGCCGGATTTCGTCGATCGCTTTTTCGCGCTTTGCCTGGCGCCGGCGCCGCTTGCCGGCGCAATCGGCGCGCAGGCGCCGGCGCTTATCCTGATGTGGTTCCTGATGGCCGTGGCGACGATGCTGCCGTCCGCCGCGCCGATGATCCGCATCTATTGCGAGATCGCGGACACCGCTCGCATCAGGGGCGAGCCGGTCGTTCACCCGCTGGTCCTGGTCGCGGGCTATCTCTGCATGTGGCTGGCTGGCTCGGCGCTGTTTGCGGCGCTGACGCTCGGCGTCCACGCCTTCGCCTCGTCCGGGCAATTGCTCGATCCGGTCGTTGGCATCGCCGGAGCAGCGGCCTTGCTGGTCGCGGGCCTCTACCAGTTC
>NZ_RZSG01001305.1:0-881 GCF_003997725.1 Mesorhizobium sp. M4A.F.Ca.ET.050.02.1.1 | reverse complement strand
GAGTTCTTCCCGAAGTCCGACCGGCCGGAGGTCATGGTCGACCTCACCCTGCCGCGCACCGCCTCGATCAAGGCGACCGGCGCGGTGGTGGAGCGCGTGGAAAAGCTGCTCGCCGCCGATCCGGACATCGACCATTGGAGCTTCTATGTCGGCCAGGGCGCGGTGCGCTTCTACCTGCCGCTCGACGCGCAGCTCGCCAATGACTTCTTCGCCCAGGCGGTGGTGGTGACCAAGGGTCACGCCGTGCGCCAGGCCGTCATCGACCGGCTGGAGACGAAGCTGTCGACCGGCTTCGACGACGTCATGGCCCGCGTCACGCCGCTCGAACTCGGCCCGCCGGTCGGCTGGCCGCTAAAATTCCGCGTCAGCGGTCCGGACCCGGACAAGACACGCAGCCTCGCGCAGCAGTTCGCGCAGGTGCTGGGTAGCGATGCCGCGGTGCGCAACATCAACTACGACTGGAACGAGCCGGCAAAGGTCATCAAGGTCGAGGTCGACCAGGACCGGGCGCGCGCACTTGGCATCTCCTCGCAGCAGCTTTCCGAGACGATCAACGCGGTCCTGTCGGGCTCGAAGATCACGCAGATGCGCGACGACACCTACCTCGTCGACATCATCGCCCGCGCCGTGGAACAGGAACGCGCCAGTATCGACACGCTGCGCGGCCTGACGATCAGCGCGTCGGGCGGACGCCGCGTGCCGCTCGAGCAGGTGGCGACGCTCTCCTACCAGACCGAACCGCCGCTGATCTGGCGCCGCGGCCGCCTGCCGACGGTGACCGTCCAGGCCGACGTCGCGCCCGGCAGCGATGCCGTCTCGGTGGCGCGCAAGCTCGGCACGGCGATCGACGCCTTCAAGGCGGAGTTGCCGGCCCGCTATAG
>NZ_RZSG01001304.1:0-882 GCF_003997725.1 Mesorhizobium sp. M4A.F.Ca.ET.050.02.1.1 | reverse complement strand
TCGCAAATCCCATCATGACGGCGCATTCGACCACGAACATGACGACTTCGACACTTTCATTGTCGACATTCCATCGATCGCCAATCCGGACGAGCTCGCAAAACGCGTCGCCGCCGCCGCCGAAGAGGAAAACGTGCTGCGCGTAAAAGGTTTCGTCGAGGTCGGCGGCAAGCCGATGCGGCTTTTGCTGCAGGCCGTCGGGCCGCGCGTCAACCACTACTACGACCGCGCCTGGACCGCCGAAGACGACCGTCGCTCGCGCCTCGTCGTCATCGGCCTGAAGGGGCTGAACCGCCCGGCGATCGAGCGTATCCTCGCCGGCTGAGGCAAACCCGAACCGCCATGCACATCCTCACCACCACATCCGCCTCGCTCGACGATCTCGCCGAGCCTGTCGATCTCAGGCAGACGCCTGCGGATGTCGTGGCGCTGTCCTTCACCGACAGCGATCTCTCGGGGCTCGCGGCTGCATGGAAGGCCGACGCGGAACGATTGCCCTCAATGCGGCTCGCCGCGTTGCGCGATCTCCGCCATCCGATGTCGGTCGACCTCTGGATCGACAGCGTCGCCCGCCATGCCAAGGTCATCCTGGTCCGCATCCTCGGCGGCTATGACTGGTGGCGCTACGGCTGCGACCAGCTCGCCGCGGTCGCGCGCGAACGCGGCATCAAGCTGGCGCTGCTGCCCGGCGAAAGCCACGACGAGGACCTCCGGCTGATCGAGGGCTCGACCCTGCCACGCGCCGAACTGGACGCCCTGCTCGGCTATTTCCGCGAAGGCGGCCCGGCCAATATGACAGCGCTGGTGAAGAGGCTGGCGCGGCTGGCTGGGTCAGACACGGCGGTGGCCGAGCCGGTTAGAGTGCCGAAGGCAGGGTATTAT
>NZ_RZSG01001303.1:0-882 GCF_003997725.1 Mesorhizobium sp. M4A.F.Ca.ET.050.02.1.1 | reverse complement strand
CCTCAGTCATGTTGTCGCGATAGGCGTCGTCAGCGGTGATGGTGGCGAACTGACCGCCCTTGCCGCCGTGCTTGATACGTTCGATCGCCTCGTCCAGCGAAACGAAAGCGTAGCCTTCGGCCCTCATGTCGGCGATGAGGGCGTCGAGGAAGCCGGGCGCGATGTTCAGGTGACGGTTGACGCCGTTCGGCTTCTCCGGCGTCGCGGTGACCCGGTGCAGCATGAGGATGGCGCCGATGCCGCCGACAAACGGCTTTGCCAGCGGGGCAAGGCCGGTGTAGCGGGCAACGTTCAGCGCCAGTTTCCGGATTGCTTCACCCCCGTCGATCATTCCTTCACCTTTTGCGCCTAGGCTCATCCAGCATGCGACGTGCCCATGCGTACCCCCAGGTTGAGACGAATACGCCTTAAGGATTGAGGTATGGTTGACGCCACCGCGTCATTTGACGGCAATCGGCTGGCCGCGAGCGAGACACCGCCACGCACCATGCCGGTCGGTCACGCCGGCCTGTCGGTGACCATCGGCGACGGCGCGGCACTTGCAACTTACGCGCGATTCTGCGCTTCGGCGCTGTTCGCGCCGGCGCAAAGTGCCGTTTGGGTAAGCAACTGGGCTCGGGCGGTTCAGCCCGACATTGTCGTTGCGGCACTCAGCGTCGAAAACGAGCAGGTGCTTTCTCTGGCCCTTGAAGTCGTCAGCCGTGGACCATTCCGCATCGCCCGCTTCATGGGTGGCCGCCATGCCAACGGCAATTTCGCCGCCGCTGCGCCGGGCCGGCTGCCAAGCGCCGACGCCGCGGCGGTCCGTTCGATGCTGAAGACCATCGCCCGGGCGCGACCCGACATCGACCTGATCTCACTGGAGCGGCTGCTGCCCGACCT
>NZ_RZSG01001302.1:0-883 GCF_003997725.1 Mesorhizobium sp. M4A.F.Ca.ET.050.02.1.1 | reverse complement strand
CCGAGAACCGGAGCGGAGCGTACTTGAAGTACGTGAGCACCGGAAGCGCAGGAAACCGCCATTCGCAGGCCGGCCTCACCTGAATATCGGCGTACCCATCACCAGCGCGCCAGGCCTGCCTTGATCAGCGCCATGCCGCTGATGAAGGTAAAGGCGCCGCCCAGGCCGCAGGCAACCGCCAGCTTGAGGTCCCTGAGGCTGATGCCGTGCTCGTTGGCGACCATGATCGCGACGAAGAAGCCAAGCGTGAACAGGAGCGTGTTGCCGGTCGAGCCGAAACCGTCCTCCTGCATGATGGCGTCGAGCGCGGTGCCGAAGAAGAAGCCGAAGACCGCGACGGTCGCAACCGTCATCAGCAGCCAGCTTGTGTCGAGATGCAAAAGCATGCCTGCCCATGGCGCGCTGAACGCCATGCCCCTGATCCAACGGCAGCTATCGGCTGTCGTGGCGCCCTGTGTTGAATTCGAGTGAGCTTATGGATCAATCGTTTCGTTTTGATTGCCGGATTGAACGGCATTAGAGCAATCGCGCTAGTTACCTCTTCACCCAAGCGACAGGCCCCCCGGACATGCACAGCATCAAGCGGTTCATCCCCGCCTCTTTCGTCGTCCTGTGGGCGACCGGCTTCATTGGCGCGCGCTATGCCATGCCCTGGGCAGAGCCTTTCACCTTCCTGGCCGCGCGCTTCGTCCTGGCCGCCATCCTGCTCGCCGTTCTCACGACCGTGCTCGGCTCCAGGAAAGCCTCCCGCGCGGAGGCCTGCCACGCCGCGGTTGCCGGCCTGCTGATGCATGGCGTCTATCTCGGCGCCGTGTTCTGGGCGATCCACAGGGGGATGCCCGCCGGCTTCTCGGCGCTGCTCGTCGGCCTGCAGCCACTGATC
>NZ_RZSG01001301.1:0-885 GCF_003997725.1 Mesorhizobium sp. M4A.F.Ca.ET.050.02.1.1 | reverse complement strand
GGTCCATCCTCCATGTGCAAATGCGATAAAAAGGGTGACGCAACATCGACCTCCGGCATTCGGCCGAAGGGGCCGGGTACGTCGGTGCGCGCAGCGTCGGTCCGGACATGACGGCAGGCGTCAGTCAGAGCACGGTCAGGTGGGGCGTCAGGCCCCTTTGGGCGTTTGAAAAACATCGCAGGATTCCTTCGAGAGCCGAAAACTGGGTTCGGCGGGAATCGGAGCGATCAAGTCTTAGAGAGTCAGGAGAATCGTCGTACCGAAACCGCCGCGGGGCGCATAAGCCCCCAGGAGGGGCGCTGGTTGTGCATGGTCATCATGAATTCCCCCTCCATCGGTTCGGGTTGACGATGAAAGGCGTATACTCGACTTCGCAGAAAATGGCCACCCGCCAGTCCAGCAATCTGCGAAACCTGGAAATCCCTGTGGCCGATCTGCCACTTATTAGAAAGACGCGGAAATGAACGACCGTCTCCGCATCGCGCTCTACCAGCCTGACATCGCCGGCAACACCGGAACGATCCTGCGCTTCGCCGCTTGCCTCGGCCTTGGTGTCGACATCATCGAGCCGGCAGGCTTCCCGCTCTCCGACCGGGCGCTGAAACGGGCCGGCATGGACTACCTCGAAATGGCTGATCTGACCCGGCATGTCGACTGGCACGCCTTCGAGCAATGGCGCGCGGGCGACGCGCGGCGGCTGGTGCTGCTCACCACCAAAGCCGCTGCCGCCTATACGGACTTTGCCTTTGCCGATGGAGACGTCCTGCTTTTCGGTCGCGAATCCGCAGGCGTGCCGGATCCGGTCCATCACGCTGCGGATGCGCGACTGACCATTCCCGCTGCGGCCAGGCGCGCGCAGCATCAACGTCGCGCTGTCTGTCGCCA
>NZ_RZSG01001300.1:0-887 GCF_003997725.1 Mesorhizobium sp. M4A.F.Ca.ET.050.02.1.1 | reverse complement strand
GGCTTCCAGAGCTTCGGCGTAAGGCAAAAATAGCCCGGCTGCCGCGGCGCAAAATTATTCCGGGAAGAATAGGATTTTCTCGGGCGTTCGTCGCGGATCCCTCGCCGAAAGGTATTTTCTTCTTTGCATTCATGGCCGGCCTTCGCCAAGAATGCCCGGCGATTTCTTGCGCAGGTTCCTGAGGGAGTTTTCGATGACGCGTACGCCCGGTTTCAACACGCTCGCCATTCATGCCGGCGCCAAGCCCGATCCGGCGACGGGCGCCCGGGCGACCCCGATCTACCAGACCACCTCCTATGTTTTCGATGACGCCGACCATGCCGCTTCGCTGTTCGGCTTGAAGGCCTTCGGCAACATCTACACCCGCATCATGAACCCCACCCAGGCGGTGCTCGAGGAGCGCGTCGCGGCGCTCGAGGGCGGCACCGCGGCGCTGGCGGTCGCATCCGGCCACGCCGCGCAGATACTGGTGTTCCACAATCTGATGCAGCCGGGCGACAATTTCGTCGCCGCGACAAGGCTTTACGGCGGCTCGATCAACCAGTTTGGCCACGCCTTCAAGAATTATGGCTGGGAGGTTCGCTGGGCCGACACCAACGATGTCTCAACCTTCGAAAGCCAGATCGACGACAGGACCAAGGCGATCTTCATCGAGAGCCTTGCCAATCCGGGCGGCATCTTCGTCGACATCGAGAAGATCGGCGACATCGCCCGCAAGCACGGCCTGCCGCTGATCGTCGACAACACGCTGGCCTCGCCCTATCTGGTGCGGCCGATCGAGCACGGCGCCGACATCGTCGTCCATTCGCTGACCAAGTTCATCGGCGGCCACGGCAATTCGATCGGCGGCGCCATCGTCGACGGCGGCACCTTCGACTGGTCGAAGT
>NZ_RZSG01000012.1:0-30520 GCF_003997725.1 Mesorhizobium sp. M4A.F.Ca.ET.050.02.1.1 | reverse complement strand
GTGTGATGGTGTTGGGAAGAACATGGCGCAGCAATACCCGCGCGGGGCTTATGCCCCTCAGCCGCACCATATAGATGTATTCGGCGCTCAGCACTTCGAGTGCCACCGCCCGCACCATCCGTACGACCTGGGCAAGTGTGGTGCCGAGCAGTGTCAGAACCGGCAAAATGAAAAGGGTCGATTGAGATGAAAGGGGGAGACTGTCGTTGATCAGCGATACCGGCGGCAGCCAACGAAGATAAACTGCGAAAAGTACGATCAACACCGTGCCGATGACGAACTCAGGCAGGGCGACGGTCACGATCGTCGGAACCGATATCAGGTGGTCAGCCAATCTGTCTTTGAAGAGCGCCGCTGCAATGCCGAGCACGAAGGAGAGCGGTATCAGCAGAAGCAGCGATGTGACCGTCAGTATCAGGGTGTTAATAGCCCTCGGCCCAATCGCCTCCCAGACTGACCGCCCGGACGGTATCGACCGGCCGAAGTCGCCGGTGAGTGCGCCCCCGATCCAGCTCGCATATTGCACGACTGCAGGCCGGTCCATGCCGAACTCGCGCCTGAGCGCCTCAACCGCCGAAGGATCAGCCTTGGCACCGAGCGCAGCCCGGGCCGGATCTCCTGGCAGATATAGGGTCGCGGCAAAGACGACGATGGAGACGGCAAACAGCGTGACGGCAGCCAGGGCTATTCTTGTCAAAAGAAGCTGGAGCAAAGGCTTGTTCAAGGAGGTCACTCTTCACAAAAGGGGTGCCACCGCAGCCTGGCCGGCCACGGCGGCTTGCAGCCTACGCGAAATAGACGCTTTCGAACTGATAATAGCCAAGATTTCTCTGGGTGGAGGGAACGATGTTCTTGACTTTGGCGCTGGAGGCATCGAGAAGATCACGGAAGCCCCAGATGATGTAAGCTCCCTCATTCCAGAGGACCTTCTGAGCCTCTACGTAATATTCGCGGCGCTTGGGGCCGTCGAATGTGGTCCTCGCCTTGCTTACCCACTTATCGAACTCGTCGCTGGTCCAATCCGGTTCGTTCCAGTAGGCCCCCCTCGCATAGCCTTGCCCGAATTGAGATTCGAGAGTGTGCTGTCCCCAATCCGAACTGCCCATCTGCGTCTTTTTGAAGTTCGGCCCGGAATAGTAGCTGTCGGGCGGCACGACCAGAAGTTCGATATTGACGCCGATCTTCTTGGCCTGGTTGGCGATGAGCGTAGCCGACGCCTGCATGCCTGGAGCGGCATCCGAGGTGTAGAGGGTAATCGCCTGGCTGTTGTCAAAGCCCGCCTGCTTGAGCAGAGATTTCGCCTGATCCGGGTCGTAAGCGCGTTGCGGCAGCTCGGAGGCGTAGTCTGGATCGGTGATGCAATGCAGGTCGTTGCCAATCCTGCCATATCCCGACAGTGCGTTGTCGAGCAGTTGCTGGCGGTCGATCATGAGCCGGAACGCCTGGCGGACGCGCACGTCCGTAAAGGGTTTCAGGTTCGTCATCATGAATTGGTCGGTCGTGGCACCGCTCTTCGAGCGCAGCAGGGTGAGTGCGGGATTTGCTTCAATCAGGCGCGCAAGACTTCCATCGAGCTGAGCCACGGCATCGACCTGGCCGGCCACCAGCGCGTTCATTCGCGCGGTCGGGTCGTTGATCGCGATGAATTCGACACCGTCGAGATATGGCTGGCCCGGTGTGCGATAGTTATCGCTGCGCGCGAGCGTCACCCGCTGGCCGCGGGACCACGACACGAACTTGAAGGGCCCGGTCCCGATCGGCTTGTCGAAATCGGTCGTGCCGTCCTTCATGAGGAACATGACCTTGCTGCCCAGCACTTGCGGAAGCAGCGCATAGGGCTGTTTCAACGCAACTTCGACCGTATGGGGATCGAGTGCACGCACCCCTTTCGGCTCCAGGAGCGGCGCCAGGTTGGGATAGGCGTCGGCCTTGTTGTCGGAATTGAGAATGTACTGGATGGTGTAGACGACGTCCTTGGCCGTGAAAGGCGCGCCGTCATGCCAGACCACACCTTTCTTGAGCTTGATTTTCCAGACGTTGCCCTCGGCGTTGTGAGTGAAGTCATCCGCCAGCTTGTTGTAGAGATTGCCATCCTTGTCGAAGTCGGTGAGCCGGTCGAAGATCGACTGAGCGACTGCGAAATCCATATCGCCTGTCGAGATGAAGGGGTTGAGCGACGATTTCGCCCCGGCTGCGCCTAGGCCGACGCGGAGCGTCCCTCCCCGCTTCGGTTCGTCGGCCAGGGCCGGGCGAAGGCCCGCCCCGGCAAGCATTATGCCGGTGCCCAACAACAAGCCTGTCTTCAGCACATCGCGCCGCCCGATAAGCGTCGAACCTGCCTTGGGGGGATACACGTCCTTCCTCATTTCCTTATTCCCTCTGTTTTGATGGTTTGCTTTGGCTTATTTACTCGACGAACGGGCAGGTTGCCGCCGCTAACGGCTTAGGCGAGCAGTCCGGCATGCTTCAGGGCCTTCAGGATGTTTTCCTGATCCTCCTTGGCCAGGTCGCCATTGGGCTTGCGCGGTTCACCCACCTTGCGGCCCTGGGCGTTGATGGCGAATTTGATACGGGCAGGGAAATTGACGCTCTTGGTCATCTCCCTTGCAAGAGGTGCGATCTTGTCCGTCAGCTTGCGGCCGAGGACGTAATCGCCGGCGGTGTGCGCGGCAAAGATTTCCCCGTACTGCTTTGGAATGACCGTATTGATGCCGGAGATCGAGGCCTGCGCCCCGAACAGAAAGCTCGCAATGTTCACGCTGTCCGCGCCGGCAGCGATGGCCACGCGGTCGCCAACCGTCTGGACCAGTTCCGTCACCGGCTCCAGCGCCACTTCTTTCACGCAGATGACCTCGGGCAGACGGGCAACGCGCTGCATGACCGCCGGCGGGTTGAAGAAATGGTTGTAGTAGATAATGGGCAGAGAGGTCGCCCTCCCGACGTCTTGGATGAACTTGTCCAGCCCATCCCCCGAGGGGGTATTGTAGATTGGCGGGCCAAGCATCAGCGCGCAGGCGCCGGCCTGCTTGGCGAGCAGACCACGCTTTATGGCGTCGCGGGTGGTGGTCGTGATGATCCCAGCGATTACGCGCAGTTTGCTGTTGGCCGTGGCTGTTTCGACCAAGAGCCCGAGTTCTTCTGCGGAAAGCTCATCCCCCGAACCGGTGCTTCCGCCGACCACGGCAAGGTGAATGCCAGCGCCTTCCATGAACCGAAGCTCACCCTTGAACAGCTCCAGGTCGAGATCACCATCGGGTCTGAAGGTCGAGACGAGCGGCGGGATGATCCCCTTGATCTCGTCTTTTTGAAGCACAGTTGCCATTGCCAATCCTTATTTCACTCAGTGAAAGTAACTATTACTGAATGAACATCCCGCGAAGCGCTGAAGTTGTCAAGAGCGTTTCGCAGCGGTGGCTTCGAATGAACAAGACCGGCCTGCCGCTGCTGTTTTCAGTCGGCCGGACCCGTTCGCGCGTCAGAACGCATTGATTTGCGTGGGGTTCAAAAGCCGCCACGGGCGACAAGCGCGGTCGGATGCCGATCGTTGTGGCGAAGCCCGCAACTCGCGGCTGCGAATTGGCATCGAGCCAGGTGCGCAGCCAAGGCGGCTTGCATTTTGGTGCGGCGACCGCGCTCGACAACACCTCGGTCGATCCGTAAGGATCGCTTTTTCTTGCGAACTGGAACGGACCATCCCGAAAACGTGTTGCGTTACATCCGTAACCACTCGGACCACGATTACTGGCGTCCTGCCACCTCGCATCACTGGCGCCTTGGCAGGGAACGCGGAGGCCATAAAGTCGGTCGCCGTTGGTCCCGATCGAAATCTGAGGGACCAAGCGGGCTGAGCCGCTGTAGTCAACGGCCAATTATGGTCAGCTATTGTCCGTTGCGCAGATCGCTGATCTTGGCCACAGAAAGCTGGACGTCCGAAAAAACAGCGGTCGTCCCCTCGCCAGTCGGCGATTGAACGCCCAGTCCTATACGCACCGGCCGCCTTTCGACGCCGGGCAGAGTGAACCAGCGCAGGAAATTCCAGTACTTGCCGTCTTCCGAAAAATGGAACGCGATTGTTTCTCCATCGCAATAAGCGCGTAGCCACACATGGTCGCCGAAATGACGGGGTCCGTCCGAATCATCGGATGTGCCGCGAGTCACCACGCTCACAATGGTCGGCTTGCGCGCGGCGGAAAATTCGAACGCAATCTTTGCCCAATTGTTATCGTCACATGCGATGAAAATCGCGCCAGCGTCGTAAGCGGACGCGAATTCGACAGAAACCCTAGCAGACAGTGCAAAATGCTGCTCGTCGATCTCGCGCACCACTCGCGTGACATTCGCGACCCGGCTTTTGCCGCTCGGAGCGAAGAACCAGTCCGTCTTCGCTTTGGCCCGCAGCCGCACCGAGTTGTCCTCAATCGCCGCGGTGCCGTTTTCAGTCCCCTCAACACGCATGCTGTCGAGCTTCATGTTCTTTCCTTTCACTCTAACCAACTCGGTTGAGAAGCCCGCCGCTTAACCAGTTCGAACAGATCTCGGCGCCGATGCTTGATCGCCGACCGTCGCGAGGCGCGTCAACGATTTCCAGAGACTGGTCCGAAGCGATCAGGGGTGGAGTTCTACGGCGAGCCACACAGAATCGGTATCCGCGTAGTAGCGGTGCCAAGGGTAGGTCCACTCATTCTTGCCGGTGACCCTGCAGAAGGGGTCATGCGAATAACCGACCGGCATCACCACGTCTTCATAAATTGTGGTTTCGTCCCGCAGTCGAAACTTCTGCATCCGGCCGGAGCCGTGGATTTGTGTATGTGTTTCAAGGAAGCGGTGCTCATTGTGGATGAAGCAGTCAGTGTCTCCCGGCGACCACCAAAGGTTCAACTTGAGAGTGAACGTCTGGGGCGATCCCGGTGCTACGCGCTCATTGGTGAATACCAGAGGATCGGTGCTCACCGTACCGATCTCATCCTGCGGGGAAATGAAAAGCGGCGTATCGCGTGGGAAGCTCTTGATTCGATTGCCTAGCCAGTCCCAGCCGCGGAACATGCAGCCGCCAAGATTGGTGGCTTTTCGCACCTTCAGAAGCGCCGCCCGTTCCGCGAACTTGATTTGCCCGCCCTTCAGCCATGTCGACTTCCAGGCAGGCACGATCGCCGGATGCTCGTCCCCGGTGATCATCGCGCTGGGACTGATGTTCACAACGACAGCATCGTCAACGGGATAGTCACGGACATCTTCGACGAGCTTGGCGAAGATGAAGTCGTCGGCAAACGAAAGGTCTCTCGTCTGGTTCGGCACGGTTTTGTCGTCCATCATCAGGGTTACCTGCCCCGACCACACCACAATGCGGGAGCCGAAAGAAGTGCGCGTCCAGACGATTCTTGTCGCAACTTGATGTCGATTCTGCGCCACATCGCGAAGCGCCGCTGGGTACCGATGCGGCAAGGCCGACCTGGCAGTCGGGGTCGTCGGGAGATTGGTTGGCACGGCGCCGGCTACGCAAGCCGCCGAGCGCCGACACCACTGCAAACTTTCTCGCTCGGCGCGTCACCTTGCTTCCATGTTCCATATGTTGCGAACTTGTCATGCGGCCTCGATGCTTGCCTACTGTGCGAGATTGGCAGGGCCAACTCCGACATAGCGTCCTATCGATGTTCAAAAGGAGATGGAGATCTGCCGCGCCAAATCCGGCATGGGTCTGCACCGGACCGCACGCTGGAGTTCGATCAGAGGATTTCGTCCCCATGACAACGTATGGCTCGGCGCTCTTGGGGATCCGACCGCGGAATGAAATTATGCAGACAAGCTGTAATTACATAGTCGTTGGCGGCGGCTCGACCGGATGCGTGATCGCCGCGCGGCTTTCTGAAGATCCTGATGCCTCGGTCTTTCTGTTGGAGGAGGGACCGCGCGATTTCAACCCATACATCCACATACCGGGTGCCTACTACAAGACCGCGCAAGGGTCGCTCTTGAAACGGATTGCCTGGGAGCCCACTGCAGCACAAACGCGCAGCCAGCAGCCGACCATGGTCCAGGCCCGAGTGCTGGGCGGTGGCAGTTCAGTCAATGCCATGATCTACATACGCGGGGCCCCGTCCGACTACGCACGCTGGGAAGCGCTCGGCGCCGATGGCTGGAACTATGATGATGTGTTGCCATTCTTTCTGCGGTCTGAAGACAACAACCGGTTCTGTAACCACGCCCACGCCGTAGGCGGACCGCTGGGTGTTTCCGACATCGACCACATTCATCCCCTCACACGGGCCTGGCTGCAGGCGTGCCAGCAGGCTGGGCTGCCTTATAATCCTGATTTCAATTCGGGTGACCAGGCCGGCTGCGGCCTATACCAGATCACAGCCAAAAACAGCCGCCGCAGCAGCTCCGCAACGGCATTCATCAAACCCGCTCGCCGCCGAGCTAATCTCCAGGTCCGAACCGGTTCGAGGGTCACGCGTATAATCGTGGAGAAGGGGCGGGCCGTCGGGGTGGAGTATGTGGCGAAGGGGCGCAAATGGGTGCTGATGGCCAATCGCGAAGTCATCCTGTCGGCGGGTGCGATTGCCTCGCCGAAATTGCTGATGTTGTCGGGAATCGGCCCGGCCGACGCTTTGCGCGGACATGGAATTCCTGTGGCTGCCGATCTGCCGGGCGTCGGACAGAACCTGCAGGACCATATCGAGATATCGCTCGTCTATCAGTTGAACGGGCCCCACAGCTACGACAAATACAAGAAGCCGCTCTGGAAAGCCGCGGCTGGGCTGAACTATCTGCTGTTCAGGGATGGCCCGGCTTCCTCGAACCTGATCGAAGGCGGGGCGTTCTGGTGGGGCAATACGAGCGAAGCGATCCCGGATGTCCAATATTTCATGGTCGTGGGGGCGGGCATTGAGGAAGGGATCGACGCCGTCCCTGGCGGAAACGGCTGCACGATAAACCTCGGGCAGATCCGGCCTCGGTCGCGAGGGGAAGTGACTCTCAAAAGCGCCAATCCTTATGACAACCCGCGCGTTGCGCCGCGGTATTTTTCCGACCCCTATGATCTCGATGCGGTGGTTGAAGGAACCATGGGGGCCTTCGACATCATGGAGCAGCCGGCCATCCGGCGCTACGTAGCATCGAGGCAAATCCCCTCTGCCGGAACAACGACGCCGATCCAAGTAAGAAGGTTCTGCCAAGAGGCCGCGCATGCAGCGCTTCACCCCGCCGGCACCTGCCGCATGGGCCATGACGATATGGCGGTCGTGGACCCAAGGCTCCGCGTTCACGGTCTCGAGGGTCTACGCGTGGCCGACGCATCCGTCATGCCAACCCTCATTTCAGGCAACCCCAACGCAGTCTGCATCATGATCGGCGAAAGAACAGCGGATTTCATCAAGCAAGGAAAGTAGGATCGCGCAAACCGCCTATTTTGTCGCGCCTACAGCGGCTCGTCCGCAAAGTCCTTTTTCCCGGCACGCCCTAGCTCCGAGGTTTTAGACAAAGTCGATGCTAAGGCTTACAAGGATGGGCGAGCGCCGCAGCCGCCATCCTCGTAAGCCATCAGGTGACAGAGCACCTATCGTGCCGCGCAAAGTGTTCAAAAAAGAGAAGGCACGACCTCTCGGTCGTCGCCTTCTTTTTGGGTGGCAACAATTGCGGGTTGCGTTAGCCGGCTTTGAACTCATTCCAGGCGGCCACCCAGTCGGCATAGGTGGCGAACGTGTCCGATTTCAGCGGCGGGATGCCCAAGAGCGGCGACGACTTGAAGATGCCGGGAACGTCAGAATAGTCGAACAGCGCCTTCGTTTCGGCAGGCAACAGGTCTACGGCTTTGGAGGATACCACTCCGGAGGCGTTGCGCGCTGCCACCTTGGCCTGAACCTCGGGCGAGATCGCCATGTTGATGAAGGCATGCGCTGCTTCAGGATTATCCACGGCCGGCGGGGTGAACCAGGCATCGCACCAAGTTCCAGCCCCCTCCTTCGGGATTGTATATTCGGTCTTGAAGTTCTGCTTGGCTGTTTCAACAGGAATTCCGGTCCAGCCGCAGAACAGGGCCGCAATTTCTCCGGAAACGAATAGTGATACCAGATCGCCGTAGGTGAGGCTGATGGTTCGCGACTGGTCGCGATATTTGGTCAAATTAGCGAAAATAGCCTTCATCTCGTCGTGCGTGACATTCGGAAACTTATCGCCCAACCCGGCCATACGTGCGGCAATTGGCCAAGTAGCCAGGGTATCGTCTACGAGAGCGATCTTGCCCTTCAACTCGGGCTTGAGCAAATCCTCGTAGGATTCGGGCTTTGCCATCAGAGCCGGGTTGTAGACGAGCGCGTTCAGTCCCCATTGATATGGCACGCCGAATAGCTTGCTGTCCCTGAACCAGGTCGGCTTCTCATAGAAGACGTCGAAGAGGTTATCCTTACTGTAGTTCGAGAGCTGGGCCCTATCGAGGGGCTTTGTGATTTTGAGAATGTCAATATAGAGGTCAGCGTATCCTTGATTGTATTCGGCCGCATCAAAGGGCGGCGGATTAGGAACGCTGAACTTGGTCGTGACATCGTCCTGATTGCCGATCGCACTGACCTGAACATTGACCTCGTTCTTTGCTCGCCACTCGGCAAGTTCATCGGTAAGCTCAAAGCCCTCCCAGGCCATAATTTGGATATCGCCACCAGCGGCTCGCGCCGCGCCTGAAAAGAGCGGGCCCAGCACAGCGCTGCCGGCTAGGGAGGCAGCCCCTCCCAGGAACGCCCGGCGACCCATTGCGGTTTGCATGATTTCGTTTGTAGACCAGATTTTTCTCATTTCGATTCCCCTGTTTTAGAGCTGACTACTGGTTGGAGTCTCCGGGGTCTGCGGCAGTTTCACAATTTCGCATGGTGGAAATTGGCGCCGCCCATCGTCGCAGTGTCTGCTTCGCTATGCGAAGGATGAAACCCCGCTGCTGCCTAGCCTGCAGGCAGCATGACAACGTTTGCGGTATCCCAGCATACGCATGTGCGAGCGTTGAGGCTCGGCAATGAAGTTCGAGCGTCATTTTGTACTTGGACCCGCACACGCGATTGGTCGTCGAGGCGCAGCGTGTAGAACGATCGACTGCCAATGAAAACGATGTCCTCTACCGTTCCCTCGGCTCTCTGCAAGGAATCCTCGACGCGGAAGCTGAGCGCCTCCGGACGGATCGAGATCACGACGTTTTCGTGCGCGCTTGCATCTGGGAAACCATCGGCGTGAAATTGGATCCCGGAAGCTGTGACGGCGGTAGCGCTGGCCCCATTGGCTTGCGTGATGCGCGCATCGAACAGATTGGTTTCACCAAGGAACTTTGCGGCGAACAGGGATTTGGGCTTGGCGTACATATCTCGCGGCCGATCAACCTGAACGACGCGCCCCTTCTCCATGAGCACGACACGGTCCGACAGGATCATTGCCTCATCCTGATCATGCGTGACGTAGACAAATGTCGCGCCTGTTTCAGCGTGGATTCGCTTCATTTCGCCAAGCATGTGCTGCCGGATCTTTAGATCCAGCGCGGCCAGCGGCTCATCGAGCAGCAGGACCTTGGGCCGATTAACCAGCGCTCGCGCGAGCGCTACGCGTTGGCTCTGGCCACCGCTGATCTGGTCGATGTAGCGGCTGGCAAAACTCTCCATTTGCACGATGCGCAGAATTTGCTGAACGCGGTCTTTGATCTCGTCCTTAGGCAGACCTCTCACCCTGAGGCCGAAGGCAACATTCTCGAAGACATCGAGATGGGGAAACAGCGCGTACCGCTGGAAAACCATGTTCACGGGCCTGGCTTCCGGCGGCATGCTCGCGACGTCTGCTCCGGCAATTCGCAAGGTGCCCGAAGACAGCGCCTCGAAGCCTGCAATGAGGCGCATCAATGTTGTTTTCCCGCAGCCGCTGGGCCCGAGAAGCGTCAGAATCTCTCCCTCGGCAATCGACAGGTTGATATCGCTGAGCGCGGTGAAGTTTCCGAAGACCTTCTTGCCGGCGGAGATCTCGATGATTGGAGGGGCGGTATTCATGGGTCAGTTAGCTCCTCAAGGTATCGTGCGGCCAGCAATGGAGGAATTGCGGCGAAGTTGGCCAATGGCCCAGGCCGCAATGAGAATGGCGATCGAAAATGCCAGCGCGAGCGTGGATACCGCGTTGATGAGCGGTGTGACGGTGCGGCGCATCATGGACCAGATGTACATTGGAAGGGTCGTCTCGGTGCCGGCAACGAAGGACGTCACCACAAACTCGTCGAAGGACACGGCAAAAGCCAGAATCGCTGAAGAGATCAGCGTTGGCGCCATCAGGGGCAAGGTCACCCTCGCGAAGGTCTGCAGGCTACTTGCGCCGAGATCCCGCGCGGCCTCCTCGAGGGAAGGATCGAAGAGGCTGAGTCGCGCCCTCATCGCCACCACGAGAATTGGAATAGCGATGACCACGTGCGAGATGACAATCGTAGCGGTGGATAGCTGGATACCTGCCTGCGCGAATAGCACCAGCAGAGACACGCCCACGAACAGGCCTGGAAGGGCAATCGGCGTTATCGTGAAAGCTTCGATCAGGAAGCGCCCAGCTTGACCGAAACGCAACCATGCAAGCGACGCGGATGCGCCAAGCAAAAGGGTGATCAAGGCTGTCAGGGCCGCGACGGTCAGGCTCTTGAGGACTGCCTCGATAAGCAGCTGATTGCCAAAGAGGTCATGGTACCAGCGAAGGCTGAACCCCGCGAATGGGAACGACAACGCAGGTGAGGCATGGAAACTGAAAAGAACGATGATGACCAGCGGCGCCAATAGAAAGGCGAGGATGATCCAAACGACAAGCCGCAGAAGCATCTACGCCTCCTCCAACACTACAGCGCCGCGTCGCTTGGCAATCATCCCCGTGGCTCGCCCGATCGTCATGACCGCGACG
Source organism: Mesorhizobium sp. M4A.F.Ca.ET.050.02.1.1 (assembly GCF_003997725.1). Lineage (NCBI taxonomy): Bacteria > Pseudomonadati > Pseudomonadota > Alphaproteobacteria > Hyphomicrobiales > Phyllobacteriaceae > Mesorhizobium > Mesorhizobium sp. M4A.F.Ca.ET.050.02.1.1. The sequence goes on along the minus strand of NZ_RZSG01000012.1, from coordinate 19,624 downwards.
TAGAGAGTGGCGGAGACCGCAAACATGATAAAAGCCTGGGCAGCGCCAAGCGGCCAATTTCCGGTCTTGCGGAACTGATCCGCAATTAAGAGTCCTGTCGTCTGTCCGGACGATCCGCCAAGCATCTGTGGGGTTACATAGTCGCCTGCCACCAGGATGAATGTCAGCATAAAGGCGCCGACAAGCCCGTTTGCCGCATTTGGGGCGATGACGCGGAAGAAGGCCCCCAGCGCCGAGGTGCCAAGATCTCGCGATGCATCGACGAGGTCGCGCTTGATCTCGCTCAGCGCTGAAACCACCAGGAGAATGCAAAACGGCAGGTAGATATGCGTCAGTGTGATGGTGACGGCGAAAGAGTTGAAAATGAAAGCCGTTACAGGCTCGTGGATGATTCCCATCTCGAGAAGCACGGTATTCAACAGGCCGTTGGTGCCGAGCAATGTGCGCCAAGCGTAGATGCGAACCAGGTAGCTTGAAAACCAAGTGATCAAAATCAGATAAAGGATAATTTGGGAACGGCTCACATATACCAGATAGTAACCCACCGGGATGGCTAGCAGGACTGATATGGTGGCGGTAATCAACCCGATCCGAATTGCGTTTAAAGTCACCTTCCAAAAGACGGCTGACGTCAGAGAATCCAAGTAGTTGGAAAATTGGAAATCGGGAACGATCCGGTATGCCTCGGACGACCAAAAGCTATATATGAAAAGCCCAATTGCAGGAGCTACAAAGAAGACAAACATATATAACGCAGCTGGCGTTGCCAATATGCTTCCCAAACGAGTCTGGTGATTTACCAATTTCTCACCCAATTCATTTGCTAATGTTCTACATGTATCCGATTCGACGGCTCTGACGATCTTCTAAAGTACTTGACTGCTTGAGCAGACGGCGCTCATTGTTCCCACTGGCAGCGGCTGGTCGCGCCTTTTTATTGGGTGGTTTAGTCTCTGCTCCTTATTTCAGCAATTTCGCATGACGACCATTTGTGACGCGATGATGCGCACAGCTAGCGAAATACTGCTTCGAGAGGAAATCCGGGCAACATAACCCGGCCGGAGTCGTTCCCTGGAGATGCGCTAGATGGCCACCTTCGTGGAGATCGAGTTCGTACCGCCAACAGATGAGCCTGGCCTTTCGCCAACCCTGGCGCGCCCAAGTCGTCACGCGGGTCACAATCTGTCGGAACACGAGTCCCGGCTCCCCATGCAATCGTCGTACCAGCCAGCCCAATGGAGTAGCTCTGCCTTGCGCGTTGGCTCCAGCACAAACTAAAGGCGTTCAAGTCTTGCGTCGCTTTGCGTCGGCGATCGGTGGACTGCGAAATTGTTCGGAACGACCGAATACCTACCTTGTGACATCGGGACGAAATCGGTGCACATCGAGACCGGCTTGGTCAGCAGCGGCGGCGACGCCCCCTTCGCCCGCATACCCGCGGGAGCCGGACGACGATATAGCCAAGCCGGAGAGCTATGATAGTGAACGATTTTTCGACAATCCCGCTAGCCATCCAAAATAGCCGTTTGTTTTGCAGCCTCTTCTTTTTGGGTGGCGGCCTCGGTATTGGAGCCTGGGCGTCCTCCCTTCCTGTTCTCAGCGTTCAGATGAATCTGGATAAGGGTCAGCTTGGACTGGTTTTAATTTGCTTCGCTCTCGGCGCGATCGCAATGATGACCAATGTCGGCCGCTTGGTGACGATTGTTCCAAGCAGTGTGCTCAGCCTACTGGGTTCGCTCACGTTCGGCGCCGCGCTGTTGGCTCTCCCTTATGCCGAGAGCGCCCATTGGCTGGCTGTGATTGTGTTTTTCGCGGGTGCCGGGTTTGGAACGCTCGACGTGTCGATGAACACTGACGCCGCAGCGTTGGAGCGTTTTTTGCACCGGCAGGTAATGTCGTCATTCCATGCCGTGTTCAGTTTTGGAAGCTTGGCCGGCGCTTTGGTCGTGGGTCAAATACTGTCGTGCGGCGGCGCTCTGAACCTCTGCCTCGGGGTGACGGGAATTGGTGTTGCAGTGATTGCTCCCGTCGCCTGGATTGGTTGGAACAAGTCAAGCTGGATCCACACCCCTCCCGCCCCTGTCGAGACGAAGGATGCTCAGCTCCAGGGCGTCTTCAAGACCCATCTCTACCTGCTTGGCGGTCTCGCATTTCTAGGAATGCTGGCCGAGGGCGGAATGATGGATTGGAGCGCCATCTACATCGTGACGCGATCCGGTGCAGCAGAGAGCACTGGAGCCTACGGCTTCGCTGCATTCGCGACGATGATGGCAATGGGACGCTTGTTCGGTGATGCCATCGCCAACCGAATCGGTCAGATGCGCACGTTGCGCTACTGCGCTGTGGTTTGCGCAGCTTCAGTGGTCGCAATAATCCTCATGGGCGGCAATCTTACCGTTGCTCTCTTGGCGCTAACGGTGTGTGGTCTCGGCCTTGCCAACATTGTGCCTACTCTTTTTGCGGCCGCTGGTCGTGTGGGCGGCACGTCCGTTGCTCGTGCCATGTCAACTGTGACGACGATGGGATATGCCGGACTGCTGCTGGGACCAGGATTGCTGGGGCTGATCGCTCAAATCTCCTCGCTCGCCGCCAGCTTCGGGGTCATCGCGCTGGCATTCGTCGCAATTTCTTTCTCGACGCGGTCCCTGACGCATACCAACGGCCACTTGCAGGGCTCATTTAAGGCGGCAAGCGCTGCAAGCGTTGACAGCGCGACCTCCCATCGTCCATCTTAAGCGCCTCACCAGGGGAGTCCCGGCAAGGGGCTGAGATACTGCTATTGCGCGCAGTGACCCGTTGAACCTGATCCAGTTCATACTGGCGTAGGGACGGTGCGAGGTTTCGCGGGTCGGCAATCCGGCTTCGGTATTCGGGCAGTGCCCGTCTTCCAGGCGAAGCGTCACTTCCTCCTCTTCGCGTGGACTGGGTCTCCGTTGCACTCGAGCAAGGAGGCTCACTCATGAATGCCCACACCCCGACCGTCACTGTCGGCGAATTGCCCGCTTCGAAGAAAGTCCACAAACCGGGCCAACTTCACCCGGGCCTGCGTGTCCCGATGCGCGAGATCTCGGTTCATCCGAGCGCCGGCGAACCGCCGGTCACGGTGTACGACTCGTCCGGTCCCTACACCGACGCGACGGGGAAGACCGAGATCGAGCGCGGCTTGCCGCGGTTGCGCGAGGCGTGGATCGAGGCACGCTGCGATGTCGAGCGCTACGAGGGCCGCACGATCAGGCCCGAGGACAACGGCTTCGTCTCGGGTGATCGCCTGACGCCGGAGTTCCCGGTGCGCAACAGGCCGTTGCGCGCCACTGGCGGCCGTGCCGTCACCCAGCTTGCCTACGCACGCGCCGGCATGATCACGCCGGAAATGGAGTTCGTCGCCATCCGCGAAAACCTCGGCCGCGAGCAGTTGCGTTCGAAACTTCAACGCGATGGCGAGAGCTTCGGCGCGGCGATCCCGGACTTCGTCACGCCGGAATTCGTGCGCGACGAGGTGGCGCGCGGCCGCGCCATCATCCCGTCCAACATCAACCATCCCGAGAGCGAGCCGATGATCATCGGCCGCAACTTCCTGGTCAAGATCAACGCCAATATCGGCAATTCGGCCGTCACCTCGTCGATGGCTGAAGAGGTCGAGAAGATGGTGTGGGCGATCCGCTGGGGCGCCGATACGGTGATGGACCTCTCGACCGGCCGCAACATCCACAACATCCGCGACTGGATCGTGCGCAACGCGCCGGTGCCGATCGGCACGGTGCCGCTCTACCAGGCACTGGAGAAGGTCGGCGGGATTGCCGAGGCGCTGACCTGGGAGGTCTATCGCGATACGCTGATCGAGCAGGCCGAGCAGGGCGTCGACTATTTCACGATCCACGCCGGCGTGCGGCTGCCCTACATTCCGCTCACCGTCGACCGCGTCACCGGCATCGTGTCGCGCGGCGGCTCGATCATGGCCAAGTGGTGCCTGCACCACCACAAGGAGAGCTTCCTCTACGAGCATTTCGAGGAGATCTGCGACATCTGCCGTACCTATGACGTGGCGTTCTCGCTCGGCGACGGTCTTCGCCCCGGCTCGATCGCCGATGCCAACGACCGAGCCCAGTTCGCCGAGCTGGAAACGCTTGGAGAGCTCACCAAGATCGCCTGGGCCAAGGACTGCCAGGTGATGATTGAAGGCCCCGGCCACGTGCCGATGCACAAGATCAAGGAAAACATGGACAAGCAGCTCGCAGTCTGTGGCGAAGCGCCGTTCTACACGCTGGGGCCGCTCACCACCGACATCGCGCCGGGCTACGACCACATCACATCCGGCATCGGTGCGGCGATGATCGGCTGGTTCGGAACGGCGATGCTTTGCTACGTCACGCCGAAGGAGCATCTCGGCCTGCCCGACCGCGACGACGTCAAGACCGGCGTCATCACCTACAAGATCGCCGCTCACGCCGCAGACCTCGCCAAGGGCCATCCGGCCGCCAAAGTCAGGGACGACGCGCTGTCTCGCGCGCGCTTCGAGTTCAGGTGGGAGGACCAGTTCAACCTGTCGCTCGATCCCGAGACGGCGCGCGCCTTCCACGACGAAACCCTGCCGAAGGAAGCACACAAGGTGGCGCATTTCTGCTCCATGTGCGGCCCCAAATTCTGCTCGATGCGGATCTCGCACGACATCCGCGCGGAAGCGCAGAAGGAAGGGCTCGCGGCCATGGCGGCGAAGTACCAGGACGGCGGCGATCTTTACATGCCCGTCGACCGCGCCCCGGAGCGCACGGACACGCCATGAAGGTGCTCATCCGCGGAGCGGGCGTTGCCGGGCTGACGCTCGCGCACGAACTGGCAACGCGCGGCACCGATGTGATAGTGGCCGAGAAGCGGATGGAGATCGCCGGCAATGCCTCCTGGCAAGCCGGCGGCATGCTCGCGCCCTGGTGCGAACGCGAGAGCGCCGAAGAGGCGGTGCTCACGCTCGGACGCGGCGCGGCCGACTGGTGGGACGCAGCATTGCCCGGCCATGTCTCGCGCAGGGGCACCCTGGTCGTGGCGCCTGCACGCGATGCCGGTGAGTTGGACCGGTTCGGCCGCCGCACATCCGGCTTCAGGCCGGTCGACGCCAATGAGATCGCTGCGCTGGAACCCGCCCTCGCCGGCCGGTTCCGGCGCGGCTTGTTCTTCGGCGAGGAGGCGCATCTCGACCCGCGCAAGGTCTTGCTTGCGCTTCGCGACAAGCTGATCGGCATGGGCGTTAGGCTCGAATTCGGCCGCAGCGCTGTCGCGACCGTACCGAACTACGAGATCGACTGCACCGGTATCGCCGACAGGCGGCCGGAGCTGCGCGGCGTCCGCGGCGAGATGCTCATTCTACGATCAGGCGATATCTCGCTTGCCCGGCCCGTTCGTCTGCTGCATCCGCGCATCCCGATCTACGTGGTGCCTCGCCCTGAAAACCTCTTCATGGTCGGCGCGACGATGATCGAAAGCGATGCCGCGGGCCCGATCACCGCGCGATCCACCATGGAGCTGCTCGGTGCCGCCTATGCCCTACATCCGGCCTTCGGCGAGGCTGAACTGGTCGAAACAGCCGCCGGGGTGCGTCCCGCCTTCGCCCACAACCTGCCACGGGTCGAGCGAGACGGAAAGCGTCTTCGCATAAATGGCCTTTACCGCCACGGCTTTCTGCTTTCGCCGGCGATGGCCCGACTGGCGGCTGACATGATCCTGGGAAACCGCGCACCAAAGGAGTTTTCTCTTGAAGCTCATCATTAACAACCAGAACCGTGATGTTGCGGCCGAGACGCTTGCCGCGCTTATGACCGAACTCGATTATGAGGGTGGCTGGCTCGCCACAGCCCTCAATGGCGAGGTTGTTCCGGCCAAGGAGCGCGACCGCTGCCGACTGACCGAAGGTGATCGCATCGAGATCCTGTCTCCGATGCAGGGAGGGTGATCCAATGCTTGAACTCTATGGACAAAAACTCTCGTCGCGCCTTCTGCTTGGCACCTCGCTTTACCCCTCGCCTGCCGTGATGGCCGAGGCCGTGAAGGCGTCGGGCACCGAGGTCGTAACTGTATCGCTGCGCCGCGAGAGCGCGGGCGGCAAATCAGGCGGCCAGTTCTGGTCGCTTATCCAGTCGCTTGGCGTTCGCGTCCTGCCCAACACCGCCGGCTGCCACTCGGTCAAGGAGGCGCTGACGACGGCCCGAATGGCACGTGAGGTGTTCGGCACGGACTGGATCAAGCTCGAGGTGATCGGCAACCACGATACACTGCAGCCGGATGTTTTCGGATTGGTGGAAGCCGCGAGGATCCTCAACGCCGAAGGCTTTGCGGTTTTCCCATACACGACCGATGATCTGGTTGTCGCCGAGCGGCTGCTCGACGCCGGCTGCGAGCTTTTGATGCCCTGGTGCGCACCGATCGGCTCGGCGCGTGGACCGCAGAACCCCGAGGCGTTGCGGAGCCTGCGCGGTCATTTCCCCGGCGTCTCGCTTATCATCGATGCCGGCATCGGCAGACCGTCGCATGCGCTGGCCGCGATGGAACTCGGCTACGACGCGGTGCTCCTCAACACAGCAGTCGCCAAGGCCGGCGATCCAATCGCCATGGCGGCAGCCTTCGGCAAGGCGGTCGAGGCTGGTCGCCAGGCCTATTGTGCCGGCCCGCTTGAGCCGCGTGACGTGGCCGTCCCCTCCACTCCGGTGATCGGGATGGCGGCATTCTCATGAAACTCGATCCGTTCTACCTGATCGTCGATTCCGCCGCCTGGGTCGAACGTCTTGTGCCGCTTGGCGTGAAGCTGGTGCAACTACGTATCAAAGACCTCGACGAAGCTTCGCTGCGCCGAGAGATCCGGGTGTCGAAGGGGGTATGTGAAGGCCATGGCTGCCAGCTCATCGTCAATGACTACTGGCGTATCGCGATCGAAGAGGATTGCGATTTCGTCCATCTCGGCCAGGAAGACTTGGCCGAGGCCGATGTGGAAGCGATCCGCAGGGCGGGCTTGAAGCTCGGCCTAAGCACCCACGACGAGGCCGAACTCGAGACCGCGTTGCAAGCCAAGCCCGACTATGTCGCGCTTGGGCCGATCTATCCGACCATTCTCAAAGCAATGAAATGGGCCCCCCAAGGGCTGGACCGCGTCACGCTGTGGAAGCAGCGCATCGGCAGGCTTCCGCTCGTGGCCATAGGCGGACTCACCGTCGAGCGGATTGCCGGTGTCTTCGCGCAAGGAGCCGCAAGCGCCGCCGTCGTGACCGACATAACCCGCAACGTTCATCCCGAGGCACGTACATTGGAATGGCTGGCGGCCACGGCCCCATGGCGATGACCCAACACGTGCTGATAGTCGCGGGCTCGGATTCCAGCGGGGGGGCCGGGATAGCCCGCGATGTCGACACCGTGTCCGCCTTTGGCCTCCGCAGCTGTCTCGCCGTCACGGCCGTTACCGCACAGACGCATTCTGCCGTCGAGCACATCGAGCATATGCCGCCGGGCCTTATCGCCGCCCAGATGCGCACTGCCTTTGCCGCCAGCCGGGTCGCGGCCGTCAAGATCGGCATGCTGGGGACGGAGGCGGCAATCGAGGCAGTCTGCTCTGTACTGACGGACAACCGCCCAGTCCCGATCGTCATCGACCCGGTGCTGGCCTCGACTTCGGGACGGCTGTTGTTGGAGGCGGACGCAATCGACGCGCTTCGTCGCGATCTGATGCCGGCCTGCCGCTTGGTCACGCCTAATCTCGCCGAATTGGCTGCGCTGACTCGCTCTGTGCTGGCGTTGGACGAAGAAGCCGCTTGCCAGCAGGGCAAGCGACTAGCCAGCAATGTTGGAACCATGGTGCTGGTCAAGGGCGGACATGCGCAGGGATCGCAAGCGGTTGACCTGCTTCTTCCACCAGACGGTCCGGCCATCCGGTTCGAAGCAGCGCGCCTGAAGCACAGGATGAGGGGTACCGGTTGCATGCTCTCCACCGCTGTCGCGGCCTTTCTTGCCCTCGGCTCTTCACTCGAAGAAAGCGTTCGTGGTGCAAAGCAATATGTTTTCGAACGGTTTGTTAGAGAGGGAGCTAAGTTGACGTAGTCCATCTGTCCCAGCCATCTGCCGTCCGCTCTCCATTGACCAAAGCTTTCGATCTGCTGTGCGCGGAGGCAAAGCGCACCACCGAGCGAACGGCCCAGATCTACCGCAGCCAGCATGCAAAGGCCGGCGCGCTGATCATTTGCCCAAAGTAGGGGCGCACTTGTATCAGCACGGCCAGCTGCCCTGCCCGCGGCGACGACGGCTGAGCTGTTCGTCGAGAAGGATCGCCAAGCGCCTTCGAGTCGCGCGCTTCGCCATAATGAAAACCTTTACAAATCAGATTTATCCGCTGTAGGTGCGATTAGGAAGAGCCGTTACGACAGAGGTCGATCGAGCCTTTCGAACGATCGACGGTGTCGCTGATTGCGCGACACGTCACCGGAGACCAGACCTTGTTGGAAAGTCCGATACGCTCCGCGGGGCAGGCTGCCGTCGCGTCTCCAAATGCCAGCAGGAGCCGCACGGCGATCTTTTCGACATTCTTCGTACACGGCAGTGCCTTCGGCACATGGTCTTCGCTCATACCGACGGTCAAGGCCCGCCTTTCCATATCTGAAAGCCAATTCGGCTGGTCACTGTTCATGATTGTCGTCGGCTCGCTTTTGGCCATGCTGGCAAGTCGATCTCTGATTGCGCGTTTTGGCAGCAGACAGGTGGTTCGCGTCGCAGGCCCGATACTTCTGACGACGGTCGTCCTGGCCACGTTCACGCATGTCCCTTTCGTATTCGCCCTCGTCCTGCTGGTTCTTGGACTAGCGGGCAATACCATGGACGTCGCCATGAACGCGCAGGCCGTTGAGGCTGAGCGCTCCTCCGAGAGAGCCCTTATGTCCTCTTTCCACGCCATGTGGAGCCTCGGCGGCCTTACCGGAGCGGTTCTGGGAGGCCTGCTTGTCAAGAATGCAGGAGGCTCTCTTGGCGCATTGATTGCCGTTGTGTTGCTTTCGGCGCTTTTTGAGGCGAACCAAGGCAAGCTCCTTGCCGCAGGTCCACCTCACGGGACGGTGGCAGCCCGGCCACTCAGCGCCAAGTGGTTGCTCATCGTCGCCGGCCTGCTTGCTGGGGTGTGTATGTCGACAGACGCAGCGGTCCGTGACTGGAGCCCTCTCTACCTTACTGGCAATCTTGCGCTGGATCTCGGTTACTCGGGGGTGGGATATGGCGCATTTGCAAGTTCAATGGCGCTCTGCCGGCTGGCTGGCGATCGCGTGAGGACCTCGGTTGGGGAAAGGCAACTTCTTGCGATCTCGGCGTGCCTTGCAATCATCGGCCTTGCTATCGTGGCCTTCGCCAAGGTCGCACCAATAGCGCTATCGGGCTTTGTCCTGCTTGGCATCGGCGTGGCCAATATCTTCCCCACGTTGCTGAGCATGGCAGGACGACGCGGCGGCGCATCCGGCATCGTCGTCGTGTTCGCGACCGGGTATGTAATCGCGCTTGCTGCGGCGCCTAGCTTTGGGACGCTGGCCGAGGCAACCTCCCTGGCCAATATCTACCTGCTGCTGGCAGCCATGTTTGCACTAGCTGGAACCGCTGCGCTTCATATCGCCAGTCGAAACTGAAAGTGCGGAGCAATCACATCGGATCCCAGCGGCCCGTTAACCGCGGCGGTGGTCAATGCCGCACGCAACAGATACCACAAACTTGTTGGACGCATCTCGCGATTTCGTAGCTTGGCGGTGCAACGGCGCATCATTCAGGAGCCGTTGACAGGTTCATGTAAGCGTTTACTATTCCAGCCTTCGGGGCTTCGCCGGCTACATGTAAGCCCGCGAGTTGGCTGCTTGTTAGAGATTGCGAAGGCGCGCCATGAACTCTCAGGATCAAACGCCCGTTGTCTTGTTGCTGATTGTGAAATTTTCCTGCGCTTTTCTGGCTCTTCTCATCTTTGCAGAACTCGTCCCGCCCGCCATGTCGCTGCTTGCCGAACAAAGCGCTGAACGCGGCTTGATTGCGCAGGCGCAGTCTTCAGCGGCTGAACACTACCTATCAGCACTGCTCGACAAGACGCGGTAGCGGATGGCGATCCCGATCTTTGAAGCACGCGCTGGCGCGTTTTCCAGGTAGGGCCTTTCCTCGACTGGCACCGGGGACAGAGATCCCCAGTTTTGGCCAGACGGCCCGCAAACGACTATCATCCACGCCCACTTCCCTGATGCAGCCCCTTCCCGACGCCCCAACGGATGAAAGACCTCAGTGACCTGGCAGACGAAGCGCTGTTGGAAATTGTCCAGCGTCAGACGTTCGGATATTTCTGGGACGGCGCGCACCCCGCAAGCGGCATGGCGCGCGACCGACAGCGGCTTGCGCCCCGGTCCGAGAATGACCTCGCTGCCATAGGCGGCACGGGTTTCGGGGTGATTGCCATGATCGTGGCCGTCGAACGCGGCTGGATCGCTCGCGATGACGCGATCGAGCATCTGAGCCGCATAACCCTTTTTCTGGAAAAGGTCAGCCGATATCACGGCATGTTTCCACACTTCGTCAATGGCCGGAGCGGGAAGACCATCCGCTTCGCTCGCAACGACGACGGTGGTGATTGCGTGGAGACGGCCCTGTTGTTCCAAGGCCTGTTTTGTGCGCGCCAGTACTTCAGCCGAAAGTCTGTCGCGGAAGTGCGCTTGCGAGAGCAGATCGGTCGGTTGTGGCGAGCAATCGAATGGAAGTGGTACTGCCGCGACGAGGAAATGCTCTACTGGCACTGGAGTCCTGGCTGCGGGTGGGCGATGAATTGCCCCGTCTCGGGATGGAACGAAGGACTGCTGCCTTATGTGCTGGCAGCTGGCTCTGACACCCACCCGATCAGGGCCAGCGCCTATCACCGGGGGTTCGCCCGCGACGGCCAGATGTGCAACGGGAAGAGTTTCTACGGCACGACGCTTCCACTTGGGCCGGACTATGGAGGGCCCCTGTTTTTGGCCCAGTATTCATTCTGCGGGCTCGACCCCCGGCGCCTGAGGGACCGATATGCGCATTACTGGCAACAGAATGTGGCCCATACTCGCATCAATTACGCACATTGCGCTCGCAACCCGCACGGGCATTCCGGCTATGGCCCCGATTGCTGGGGACTAACCTCGGGCCACGGCCCATATGGCTACGTTGCGCACGCGCCGGACAATGACAGGGGCGTTATTACTCCAAGCGCAGCCTTGTCCAGTCTTCCCTACGCGCCGGTGGAATCCATGCGGGCGTTGAGATGCTTCCTCACAAAGCCGCTTCATCGCATCTGGGGAATTTTTGGATTTGTCGACAGCTTCAGTGAGAACCTAAGTTGGTTTGCTCGAACCTATCTGGCTATAAATCAGGGGCCGATCATAGCGATGATCGAGAACCACCGTAGCGGGCTGATCTGGGAACTCTTCATGAGCGCGCCTGAGGTGCGCGAAGGCTTGAGCGTGTTGGGCTTCGTCGAGATCTAAGCCGTCTGACTGCGACATCCACAATGAATTGGCGAACGCTGCGCCCGAACCCAAACGGGTGTCGTTCAAGGCGATAGCAACGGCTGTGCCCGTAGCATCGCCAAGAGCGGCTGAGCGGATTCAGCAGCTCAAAAAAAGTCATAATTCCCATTGAGCTGGAGAATGTAAACGTTTACAAAACTCCTACGCTAAAACGGGCTCGTCGATCATGAATGGAAGTCATTCCTCACCCTCCGGGCAAGCACTTCAAGGCCTGGTCAACCAGGCCGAGATGGTCGTCGATCTTGAAGCTGTGCGAGAGAACTACAGGCGCTTATGCGCCATCGCTGGGGGGGTCGATTGCGCGGCTGTCGTGAAGGGCGACGCCTATGGGCATGGCATGATCGCGTGCGCGATTGCGCTGCGGCAAGTTGGCGCCAAAACCTTTTTTGTGGCAACTGCCAATGACGGCGTGGCGCTTCGAACCGTGCTCCAGAGGGCAACGATCTGTGTGCTGGGCGGCTTTCTGCCCGAAGAAACCGAGGCATTTGTCGGTTCGAACCTTATTCCCGTCCTCAACAGCCGCAACCAGATCGAGGAATGGCACAGGGCAGCGAATAGGATCGGGCGCCCCCTCGACTCGATCATCCATTTCGACACCGGCATGAACCGGCTTGGTCTGCTTGCGGACGATGCCGCGTGGCTTCGCGAGAACTTGTCGCTGCTCTCGCGAATTCCGCCCCTCCTCTATATGTCCCACCTCTCGGCTGCCGACGATCTCGATTTCGACCGGTGCGAATTCCAGCGGAAGGCTTTCCTGAAAGCAGTCAGCGGGCTGCCTGCAGCGAAGCTGTCGCTGGCCAATTCGGCTGGCGTCTATCTGGGAGAGAACTATCTTTTCGGCATGGTGCGCCCTGGCAAGGCGACGTTCGGGATCAATCCGCTGACCGGCCGGAAAAACCCAATGTTGCAACCAGCCAGCGTGATAGCCCCAATCATCCAGGTCAACACGATGAAGCGCGGTTCGCCGGTCGGCTACAGCTCGACATATCGGCTGGTCGAGCAGGCTAAGATCGCGACCGTCGCGATCGGCTATGCCAACGGCTACTCCCGAGCCGGTTCAAGCCGCGCCACGGTCTTTGTTCAAGGTTTCGCAGCCCAGGTTGTCGGCCGCGTCTCGATGGATCTTCTGACAGTGGATGTCTCGGCCGTTCCAGACTGGGCGCTGGTGCCGGGGAGCCCAGTTGAAATTCTTGGCCCCAATGTTCGCGACCACGACCTCGCGAAGGCCTGCGGGACGATTGAGCACGAGGTCTTGATCTCACTTGGCCATGGTTGCGCGCGCCGTTACGTCAATGAATAGCTCGCGCCATGGTGTTGGGTGCCCTAGCATGGATCCGCTCCCAGGCCGTGCCAGGCACTCGGCCGCCAATGGGCACCTGGCGTGCTCGTTGGCGGCCCCGAAATCACAGGCAGCGGGACGGGTTGCTGACAACTCGTGATCATCATGAGAGACCCGCCCTCAGACGAACCCCCTATCTACCGCAGCTTCCCCGATCTTGTCGCTACGCTCGAATCCATTCTGCTGCGCAACGGAACGTCGGATGAGGTCGCTCGCGTGCTGGCCACGAACTGTGCGAGCGCCGAACGCGATGGTTCGCAAAGCCATGGCCTGTTCAGGATGACCGGTTATGTGAAGAATCTCAGGAGCGGCTTTGTCGACGGCCGCTCCGTCCCGAACATCCGCGACGCGGGGAGTGCCTTTCTCTACGTCGACGCGGGCAACGGATATGCCAGACCGGCGCTGGAGTCGGCCATGCCGCGAGCCATCGGCAAGGCCCGATCGGCCGGCGCGTGCGTGCTAGCGATCGGCAATGCCCACCACAACGGGCCACTTTGGCTTGATGTCGAGCCATTCGCCGAAGTCGGCCTGGTCGCGATTGGCGTCGTCAACAGCGTCACTTATGTCGTCCCTCATGGCGGTCGCAAGCGGCTCTATGGCACAAATCCGATGGCCTTTGCCGTGCCGCGGATGGATGGGCAAGTGCTGCTGTTCGATCAGGCGACAGCGGCGATGGCGCATGGCGAGGTGGCGGTCGCCGCGCGCGAAAACAAGCTCCTTCCCGAGGGGATTGGCCTCGACGCCTCAGGGCTGCCTACCCGCAGCCCGCAAGCGATACTGGAGGGTGGAGCGCTGCTCCCGTTCGGCGGGCACAAGGGCTCGTCCATCGCCATGATGATCGACATTCTTGCCGGAGCGTTGACCAGCAGCAACTTTTCCCATCAGGTCGACTGGTCGGCTCATCCCGGCGCGGAATCGGCTCATACGGGCGAAACCATTATCCTGATCGATCCGACCAGGGGAAACGGCTCACTGAGGATGTTCACGCAACGGATCGAGGATCTGGTCGCAGCGATGGCCGACGCCGGACAGACGCGCCTTCCTGGCGAACGCCGACTTGCCGCCCGCAAGTTGGCAGCCGAGCGCGGCATCGCCATTGCGCCCGCGATGTGGAAGCAGCTGATGGTCCTGTGAGCGAGCGGCCAATCGAACGATAGTCGTTGCGGTTACCGAGTCACCCAGACAAGCAGATACATGGCCGCTGTCGCGACAACCACCCAGAACCAGCCCCATAGGCGGGATCCCCCCTCGGTTCGGCTGCCGTTGCTTTTTTTTGGCACCGCGTCGTTGCCACACATTCCCAAATCTGGTGGCCGTCGTTCAGATGTCATTGAGCACCCGCAGCGCTGCCTCATGCAGGATGGCGTTTGCCGATGCCAGGATGTTTCCACCTCGCTCCGCGCGGCCCCCGTCGAAGCGGGTGACCACGCCGCCGGCGGCCTCGATGACCGGGATCAGCGCTGCGATGTTGCAGGCTTGCAAGGAAAGTTCCACGCAAAGGTCGATCTGGCCGGCCGCGAGCATGGCGAATGCGTAACAGTCGCCGCCGTACCTCGTGAATTTGACCGACGAGGCGAGTCGAGCAAAGCCCCTGCCCGGACGGCGTGCAAAGGGTTCAGGAGAATTCGTGTGGCAAATCGAGTCAGACAGGAGCTGAACTCCACTCGTTCTCAAGACAGTCTCGCCAAGGGCGGAGCGACACACCGATCTCGTTCCATCGGACCAGAAGCATTCCCCGGTTTCGGGCTGGCTCATCATGCCCATCGTTGCGCGGCCATTTATCGTGAGGCCTATCAGGGTCCCCCAGACCGGAAGGCCACACAGGAAAGCTTTTGCACCATTGATCGGATCGATGACCCACTGGATCGGCCCTGATCCTGACGGCCCGAATTGGTCGCCCAGCATTGCGTGCATTGGATAGTCGGCGGCTATGGTCCCGCGGATGGCTTTTTCGGCCGCGTGAGCCGCCTCGCTCACAGGCCCATATGCGATGTCGGTCGTGTTCTTGGCATTATGCGACCCTCTTGTGCGAAATCTCGGCAGCGTCTCGGCGGCAGCCGCATCGGCCAGCCTGCGGAAGAATTCGAAGTCCGGCAGCGCCTCGTCGTCCCCTCGACGGGCAGCGCCAAGCGAGAGGCGCGCCTGCATCAGAGCCCCCTCTCCTCAAGAAGGCTATTGAGGCGCGCGCCGGTTTCCACCAGCTGACTGCCGTATTGCGTGAGAAGGGATTGCTGCGCCTCTGTTTCGGCACATGACAAGGCACCGAATATCGCGGCAAGTCTCTCGCTCAGTGCCCTGCCTTCCTCCAGCGTTGGCCGGTCGGCAATGACGGCGGCAAGCTGATCGCGCGAAGGCTTTCCGATGCCGGGAACCGTGCGGGATCCACCGTCGATGTAGCCCGAGGGCAGTTCGCCCTTGCGGTTGACAATCCGACGGTTGAGAATAGCGTCGAGAATCTGATCGACGGCCTGTTTGGCGCCGGCCACTCGAGAGGGGTGATCGGTGTCGGCGGCCGCGTGCGGCAGAAGCTCCAGCTTGCCTGGAAACTTGAGAGCCAGCTGACGATACGGGACCAGCGGGCCGACGAAGGAGGATGTCTGGCCGTCGAAGAAGATGTCGGCGTCGACCGCGACATGGCGGACCTTTCCGCAATCAAGGGCGGCTGCCAGCGCCGAAGCATCGATGATCTCTCCGCGGTCGTAATTTATGACCACGGCACCATCGTTGAGAAGTGAGAGTATCTCGCCGTCGATCAGTCCCACATTTGCGAAGCGTCCTCGAGCTTGGTCGAATGCGCCGAGGCCGGTGTGGGGGCTTATGAAGTCGGCGCCACGCGCGGCGTCCTGAAGCGTCGGTGCATATTTGAGGCCCTCGGCCTCTATCCACTCGCGGTGAATTGCGCGGGCATGCACACAGACACGCATGCGCAACGCCTTGCAAAGCTTGGCCAACTCCCTGCCGATATTGCCATATCCAATGATGGCGACCTTCTTGCCTTCGATCTTTTCGGTAGGGAATTCGCGGAGGTTCCTCGCGGTATCGAAATGCCCGTCGACTACCCTTTGATGCAATTCATCGACGGGAAGATCGGGAACCACCTTCAGCATCGCCTTGAGCGCCATCTGCGCCGTGGCCCGGCTGTTGAAGCTTGGCGTGTTCATCAAAGGCGCAGGGCCGCCGCCGTTGGGTCCTCCCCAGGATCTGGACTGCATGTTGCCGGTGCCCGCGCCGATGCGCACGCCGCCCTCTGAAAAGACCGCTCCTTCCGGGATTGCCGTAGCTGCCGCAATGACGGCGTCGTACTGACCTTTGTCGGTCTGCTGCAGGATCTCGTCGGCGGTGCTTAGGTCCGGCTGATAGGAGAAATGGACGCGGCCCGGCTCAAGCGCTTCACGGCAGACAGCCCCAAGGTGGAAGACGCCTCCCCTTGCCTCCATGTGCGCGCGCACCTCGCTATGGTCAGGCGTGCCCTCTGGCCCAAATCGCAATCCGATCGGATCAGCGACAAGCACGGTATAGGTTCGGCTGGCATTGCCGTTGCGGCCGCTCTCGATTGTGCTCGGTGACGAAGGAAAGCGTTCTCCGAGCTTGGCGAGTTCCTCCTCGATCACCGCGACCTTGGCCCTGAGATAGGCATATTGCAGATTGTCCAGCAGCGCGACGACATCGTCTGGGGCGCGAACCCCACCGATCCAGGCGCGATAGTCGCCCGGCGTGCCCGGGAACGCGTTGACGTAACGGGCCACGTCCAGCCCGGGCTCGTGATTTCCGTCAGGATGGGTGATCCCTTCGTAGCCAAGCAGTTGCTTGGAGCGCGCAATGATGCGTGCGTGCAGACCCGAACTCTCCAAGGCTGGGTCCACCACCTCCAACAGCGTCACAGCGGCGCCGCGGCGTTCAGGCTCGGTGACGCTGAGCCGAAGCACCGGACTGCGCGACACCCAGTCGTTGATGGCGTCCCGATTGGCTGTTGAGCGTCGATTGAGATTCTCCACGGAGCCGAGCCGCCTCTCGGAGCGCAGTAGGCCGAAAGTCGTCTCTGCGAATGCGAGCACGGAGTAGGTATTGATAACGCCGCCCAGCATCTTGTCGCCTTGCGGATCGTAAAGCGGTCCGACCGCGACCGAGCGATCGCCGCTCAAAGGCCGTTTGGGGTCCGCTGGCACAGCGATTTTGAGCTGGCGAGGAATTGCCCAGGAAGGATCCCGCTGGTTGCGCTCGATCAGCCGCAGCGCTTGCGGCGTGAACGTCGCGACAAAGTAACCGGAGACGCCGCCGATCGCCTTCTGGAACGGCATGAACATGCAGGTCCTTGCCAGAAGTTCCCGCACGACGTGGTCGCCCCAAGGCATTGCTCCAAGCAGCGATGTGGCGTCCAGGACGGCGTGATGGTTTTCTGGGTCGCTGCGGAGCCATTCCAGGAGGTTGGAGATATCCTGCGATGTGTAGGTGGTGGCGCCAGTCGTTTCATGACCGACGCCGATGAAGAGTTCGATCCCCAAGCCGCGCAGATAGCCGGCGGATGGAATGGTCCCTTCTGTTGGCGAGAAGTGAACGCGCCGTTCGTCGCCTCGCTTTGAATAGCGATGCAGTTCGACAAGCTGGGCACCCCAAGACTGGCGGAAGAAGCCGCCGGAGCCTGCCGCTTCCGATTCCGGCGCTGGCGTATCGACGTAGACCCCTTGCTTGTCGTTGCTCGCGTTCATCAGGTGCATGACGCAAGCGGTGAAGCCGCTATGTCCTCCTCCAAGTCCGACCGCCATCTGGTTCGACTTGGGGAACCCGAAGTAGCGATGTATCTCGCGCATCATGTCGAGCAGGATCTTGTCGGCCGGATAGCCGCGATGCATGCTGCGGCCGATCTCCGCGGTGGTGAAGGGGCCGATATCGTTGCCTCTGTCGTCGAGCTTCCTGTAGTTGCGTTCCAGCCAGGCATCGAACTCGAAACGCAGGAGCCGCGCATCAACCTCGTCGGCGGTGAGGTCGGTGATGGGGCCGACGCCAAAAAATGGGTTGGCGGTTCGCCTTGGGCGCCCGGCGGCCGTCAGCCGCAGCGCGGCAAGCCGCTCTGCCCTTAGCGTTTCTTTGGACGTCATCAGCCTACCTCAAAGCAATGGGGATCCACCTGCGAAGCCGCAGGCGCGTTCAGTTCCCGATCGGGAATGTGCTGGCCAGCGCAGACGCTGGCCAGGCGATGTCGTCAGCGCAGTTGGATCCACACGGCTTTCGTCTCCGTGTACTGATCGTGCGCGGCCAGGCCCTTGTCCTTGCCGCCGAAGCCGGACTCCTTGTAGCCGCCAAACGGCACGGCAAAGTCACCTTCCGAATAGCAGTTCACCGAAACAGTTCCTGCGCGGATTTGCTTGGCGACGCGGTGGGCGGTGTTGAGATCGTCGGTATAGAGGGACGCGGCGAGGCCGTAGTTGGTGTCGTTTGCCAGGCGCACCGCCTCAGCCTCATCCTTGAAAGTGATCACCGACAGCACCGGGCCGAAGATTTCCTCACGGGCGATCTTCATATTGTTGGAAACACCATCGAAAATGGTCGGCTCGACGAAGCTGCCGCCCGTACCCGCCAGTATCTGGCTTCCGCCCAGGGCGATCCTGGCGCCTTCCTTGCGTCCGGTTTCGATGTAGGAGAGCACCTTGGCAAGATGCTCCTGCTCGATCATGGCTCCAATGCGCGTTGTGCGCTCGAGCGGGTCGCCAACAGTCCAGGATTGGAAGACTGGCTTCAATTCCTCGAGCAGGCGGTCCTTGATGCTCTCATGGACGATGAGGCGCGAGCCGGCCGAGCAGTTCTCGCCCTGGCAGAAAAGAATCCCGGTCGCGACGTTCTCGACTATCGGAGCGAAATTCCTGACATCGCCCATCACGATGGCAGGGCTCTTGCCGCCGCATTCGAGGATGATGCGCTTCATGTTTGAGTCTGCCGAATATTTGAGGAATAGCCGACCCACCTCTCCCGATCCCGTGAAGCTGACGCAATCGATGTCTCTGTGCAGGCCTATGGCCTGACCGGCAGTCGGTCCCAGGCCAGGAACGACGTTGAACACGCCATCAGGTATGCCTGCCTCGGATGCCAGCGCCGCCAGCCTGATCAATGACAGGGATGTCTGCTCGGCCGGCTTCAGGACCAGGGAGTTGCCCCCGGCCAGGGCGGGCGCCAGCTTCCACATGGCGACGAATAGCGGGAAGTTCCAGGGGATCACGCCGCCGACGACGCCGATCGGCTCGCGCACGATCATCGACACGACGTCGCGTGGCGCCGGAGACACCTGGTCGTAGATCTTGTCGGTCGCCTCCGCATGCCAGCGCAATGTCTCGATGGAGTCGGGCAAGTCGACATTGATGGAATCGTTGATAGGCTTCCCGCAGTCGAGCGTTTCGATGAGCGCCAGCTCGGCGCTGTGTTTCTCGATCAGATCCGCAAAGCGCAGCAGGACTTTCTTGCGTTCTCGCGGCGGCAGGCCCGACCAGGTGCCGGCTTCGAAGCTGCGGCGCGCCGCCTTGACCGCGAGATCGACGTCCTCCGCCCCGCCGGCAGCCACGTTGGCCAGCAACTTGCCTGTTGCCGGATTCACCGTCTCGAAGGTCTCGCCCGATTTGGCCGCGACATAGGCGCCATCAATGAAGGCCCTGGTCTCGAATTTCAGTGTCTTGGCTTCGGCGTGGAAGTCTGTGTGGACATTCATGTTAAACTCCTGCGGATCGCATTGAAGGGTGTCGATCAGGCGTTAGGCCAGGTG
>NZ_RZSG01000129.1:0-11299 GCF_003997725.1 Mesorhizobium sp. M4A.F.Ca.ET.050.02.1.1 | reverse complement strand
TGGTGATAGTGTCGCTGCTCTGCGGCATCAATCTTTTCATGACGGGCGTGGTCGGGCTTTACGTCGGCAGCATCCATGCCGAGGTCAAACGCCGACCCCTCTACGTGATTGAAAGGCTGACCGGCTTTAATCGCTCGGTGCGCGTCGCCTCGGGCGAGCGGCGGGCATCGTTTCGCAAGGCAGAGAACCGGGTTCCCGCTGATGTCCGAACACTTCGACAGCTATGACGCCAGCTACGGCGAGGTGGTTGAAGGCTCGATCCGGTTCTCCGGCCTACAGCATGACTTCTTCCTCGCCGCCAAGGCCGACCTTTTGCGGCGCCTGGTCGGCGAGCGGTGCCTTCGCCAGGGCGGCGCGGACGTGCGCGGGCTCGATGTGGGCTGCGGTGTCGGCGCGCTCCATCCCTATCTCGATGGCGCCTTTGATCGTCTTGACGGCTGCGACGTCTCGCAGAAATCGCTCGCGCGTGCCCGCCGCGACAACCCGCATATCGCCTACACCGCCTGCACCACGGATCGCCTGCCTTACCAAGACGGCGCCTTCGACCTGGCCTTCGCCAGTTGCGTCGTCCACCACGTGCCGCCCGCTTCTCGGCCCAATTTTTTCCATGAGATGAGGCGTGTCCTGCGGCAGGGCGGCGTCGCCTGCATCATCGAGCACAATCCCTACAATCCGCTGACGCGTATCGCAGTGTTCCGCTGCCCGTTCGACGAGGACGCCGTTTTGCTTGGCGCGGGCGAGGCGGCACGGCTGCTTCGAGACGCGGGGTTCAGGTATATCCGGTCCGAGCATTTCCTGCTTCTGCCTTCAGCAAGACCCTTTGCCAGGAAGGTCGAGCGTGCGCTCGCCGCCCTGCCGCTCGGAGCGCAGTATGCGTGTGTCGCTTATGCCTGAGCACCGTTTCACCGCCGGCGTGAAATTCCTGGCGCGCTTCGGATCGGTCGGCATCGCCGCGACGATTCTTTACGCCGTCCTGGCCGCGGTCTTCGCCCGGGCGGACAGGATCGGCTTCACGCCGGTGCAGGCCTCGCTCGCCGCTTATGCTGCGGCGGCGCTGTTTTCCTACCTGGCGCACAAGTCCTTCAGCTTCATGTCGGCCGGACCGCATCGCTCGGAAGCGCCACGTTTCCTGCTGCTGTCCGCGACCGGCCTTGGCGTCGCCTATGCTGCGCCCACGCTCTTCACGGTGATGCTCGGCCTGCCGCTTTTCGTCCCCATCCTGCTGACCTGCCTGATCATCCCGGCGCTCAATCTTATCGCGCTCGACCGCTGGGTCTTTGCCGGGCGGGAAGCCGACCGACGGGGCGACCCGTCCTGAGTGAATGTCGCTTGCGCCTAAAGCGCATCCAGCCGAAACGAGATCAGCTTGATCGACCGATTGTATATGTTGCTTGCCGCCGGGCTCTGCGCGATGCCGTCGGGATAGTCGAAGAACAATTCCAGCCTGCCTGTGTCGGCCAGGGCTGCCTGGGGAATGACGAAAGCTACCGTCATCGGTGCCGCGCCCGAAACTGTCGCCTGATGCAGCCTTACGCCATTTGCCGAGATGACGACCCTCTGTGTGAGTTGGGGAGGACGCTTGACTGCGGCCATCTGCAGCGTTGCCAGAAGACCGCCACGGACGGGCGGCAGCGCCAGGCGAAGGCGAGAGGTCTCGCCCAGCGAATGGGTGCCGTCCGCCACCGGGCCCGACCAGCCGCAAACCCTCATATCCGCCGTCTGTCTGGCGCCATCGGATCGGAACGATATCGTTCGGCCGGGCGCATAGCTGCCGATGGCATTGCGGTTGAGGCACGTTGTCGTGCGGTCGATGTAATAGGCGTGATAGTCGTCGCTGACGTCGGGACTGAGGGCAAGCGCGAGGATGGCGAACTCGGACAAGGCAAGGGCGACCGCTAGGCCGTAGCCGCCAAGCGACACAGCGGACCTAGGGGAACGCAGCGCTTCAGACAAGGGCAAGATAGCCTCCGATCCACGCCACCGTCATGAAGTAGCAGGCGGCGAGGAACAGCGCCAAGGCCGCGACGAAGGTCAGCTTCGATCCTGACAGCAAGACGGCTACCAGCATCGTCAGCGGCGCGAGCCCGACGACGTATCTGACCATCGAAGCCAGGTTCGTGGTCAAGGGCAAGATGATGCTAACCGCGCAGAAAAGGGCCGCGCCATATTGCCTGCGAGCCCCGAGCACCAAGCACAGCGCCAGGCCAGCCGTTGCCGTCATTGCGCTCCATTGCGGCGCCGTCGGCAGCCAGTCGGCATTCGGGTGGTAGGACAGGCCGTCCCATAGAAACAGCAGCGGATTGCCCGCCACGCGCCCGAAGGCACGCTGTACGTGGAGGAAGGCAAAGCCGTCCCCGACCGTGAGATAGAGAAAGAGCATATAGGCGAACAAACCGGCGGGCGAGATGAAGATGGCGACCAGAAGATCCGGCCGGCCGAGCAGCCAGCGGGGAAAGGCGACGATAGAACCCCCCTTCGCGCGATACTCCTCGAACAAGTGAATGACAGTGGCGAACACGGCGAGCACACCAACGAGCCGCGTTGCCGATAGGAGCGCCGTGGCCACGCCGGCGGCGAGATGGTTTGAGCGCTTGAGCGCCAAGAAGACGCACGAGGTAAGCAGGACAAAGAGCGGTTCGGTGAGGAAAGTGGTGAAATGGAAAGAGAACGGGCCGCTGAGCAGGAAGGCGCAGTAGAGCACATAGGCGCGCATGTTCTTCCCCAGGAGCGGCCACGCTACGAGGCAAGCTGCGTAGCTCAACGCCTGCGACGTGATCGTCGCGATCAGGATCGTAGGGAAGGGCAGGATGGATCGGATCGCCGCGACCAGGAGCGGATAGAGCGGGAAGAAGCCCCAGCGCCCGACATTGCTTCCGTTCGCAATTGGGAAGCGCTCATAGCCCTTCTCGGAAATGTCTATATACCAGGAGCAGTCCCACCGGCAGAGCGCCTTGGCATAGGCCGCAAAGCCAGACTCCGCCGACACCGAGGCAAAGGCGGCATAGCGAATGGCAAGGCCGCTCAGGGCGAACAGCAGGGGCACCGCCACCACCGTGACTATCATGACGCGAATGCCGATATTCGCACGCGCCGCACCTTCAAGCGCCATGTCTCCACCCGTTCGCGTTGGCCCGGCAGCCGCGGTATTCGGTAAAAAGCGACTCCTGGAATTTTGGTTCCGCGGCAGCACGCAGCCGGCTCGACGATGACGACGCACCCTTCAACCCGCTCGGCGCCTGGGCGCATTCGCCCCAACGACGCGGAACTGCGGCTGTCCTTCGCGCTGCCCTTCGGAACATTCGTCGCATCTTGAAGTTCCATCCGGAGCGAACCAGCGCGATAGGCATCGCAATGCCCGATTATCTGAGGCTGCCGACCACAACGAAGGGGCTTGTCAGAGTGGTGATTGAAACCCCGCGTGGCGCGGAGGCGAAGATTGCCTACGATCGCGCAACCCGGACCTTCGGTTATGTCCGCCCCTTACCGGTCGGGATGACTTATCCCTACGACTGGGGTTTTATCCCTTCGACCTTGGGCGATGATGGCGATCCCCTCGACGGGCTGGTCATCCACCAGGCGGCTTCCGCTCCTGGCATCGTCATCAAATGCGACCTGTTGGGTGCATTGCGTGTCAAGCAGAAGGACTCCGGTGGCGAGGCCTTGCGCAACGACCGCTATGTCTTCTGTCCCCATAGAGAAGATGCTGCCGATGAGCCGGTTGCGACCGATCGTGTGCCAGATGACCTGCGGCGCGAAATCGAGCAGTTCTTTCTGTCGTCCGTGCTGGGGACGGGCAAGACCATCAAGTTCAAGGGATGGCAGAATGCCGACGAGGCTCGCAGGGCGATCAAGAAGGGCATGAAGGCCTTTGCCGCCTGTAAATGACCCAGCTTACTGCCAACGGAACAGAAGACCTGCAGCGACATTGTTAGTTCATCACATACTAACGCACAGGAGGCTTCCATGGGTCGCGGTATCTTGCTCTGGCTGCTCGGCATTCCCATTCCGATCATCATACTCATCATGCTGTTTGCGCGGTAGGAGGCTCAGATGCAGGCAACACTTGTGACTGCCGAGGCCTCTGCACCGACAGAATCCTCATCTTCAGCAGTGAACTGGGGGCCAATCATTGCCGGCGCCTTTGCCGCTTCGACCCTGACAGTCATGCTCCTATTGTTGGGCTCCGGCCTTGGGCTGAGCATGGTTTCGCCATGGTCCGCTGCTGGCGCGTCGGCCACGACATTTGCTGTGTCCACCGCAGTCTGGCTGGTGGTTGTGCAATGGCTTTCATCTGGCGTCGGTGGATATCTCACGGGTCGGTTGCGCACCAAATGGGTGGGGATTCATACCGATGAAACCTACTTCCGTGACACAGCTCACGGTTTCCTTGCCTGGGCACTCGCCACGCTTCTTGTTGCGGGAGTTCTTGGCTCAGCGCTTTCGGCGGCATTGGGTTCTGGAGTGCAGGCAGTTTCGACGGTGGCCGCGGGCGCCGCGACCGGGGCTTCGGCCGGTGCCGCAAGCAAGGACAGCTCAGCATTTGACAGCACGTCCTACTATGTGGATGCCTTATTCCGCCCCGCCGACCTGACCAAGCTCGTCGACGCCAATCCGCAGAACGAAGCTGCAGCGACCGCGCAGGCGTCGCGCATCCTGCTCGCCTCTGCTGCGAACGGCGGCGAACTTGCGGCTGACGACAGCGCCTATCTGACGCAACTCGTGGCCGCCCGCACCGGGCTTCCGCAGGCCGATGCCAAGGCTCGGGTAGATGCAATGATGGCCAAGGTGAAGGACGCAAAGATCAAGGCCCAGCAGGCGGCCGACACAGCCAGGAAAGCCGGCGCCTCCTTCGCCCTTCTTGGCGCCCTGTCCATGGTGGTGGGCGCCTTTATTGCCAGCGTCGCAGCGGCGCTAGGCGGACGACAGCGTGACGATGAGGAGGCCACTTATTTGGCCGACCGATAGGCTTGTCGCGAAAACCCCTTGGGTGATGCTCGATCAACAGGAGCTAATTATGAAACACCAGACCCTCGCACAACTGCAGGCGATCGCCGACGTCAAGCCGCTGGCGCAGAGCCCCGTTATGACCCGGAGGCAACGGATCGAGCGTTGGGCGGAGCTGCTCGAGCGGCATCCCGGCCGATGCCTGGGCGCGCTTGCTGGCACCGAACGCCTGCGCCTGGACGCCCGCCAGGCCGCACGAGCCGATGGATCGCCAATTTCGGTTGCCTTGGAAGATCCGCTGCTGAAAGCCGCGGGACTTAGGAACGACACCTATGGAGAGGCCCTTCGCTTCTTCGAGCTCAGCGATTGGCAATTGCACGAAATCGTCTGCAGCTGTCATGTCGGCGCCACCATGCAAAGCAAATGGGCCGCCGCCAGGGTGCGCAGGACCGTCAATGGCAGCCGTTTCCTGGCTTGGTTGAGGACCGTCCTCCTGCACTGAGTACTGCGGGCGTCTTGCCATTCAGGCGGCAACCGAAAGGGCAGGGCGGCCAGGCAAGGCCGCCGACTGCAAACCATGACGCCTTGGCCTCCACGGCACGGGGAACGTTAGTATGCGGATCCGCCGCATCGTAGGCCTTGCGCTCAGGGAGCAGTTTCACCAGCTATTGTGCATGCCATTTCTAAAATCCAAAATGAATGTTGACCAGCCCGACCTGTTCGCTGCAGCCGATGACCTGCCAGAAGGGTTTCGCTATCAGGGGAACCTTCGCGGCGGATGAAGAAACGGACCTGCTGCGCCACCTTGAGAGGCTCCCCTTCCAGCCTTCGATTTCCACGGCCACCTGGCAAATCGGCAGGTGATCGGTTTCGGCCTGCGCTACGACTACGATCGGCGCGGTGGTCGAGGCGCCCCCGAGACCAGATTTCTTTGATGACGCTAAGGCGCAAAGTCGCTACTTTCGTCGGGTTGCCGGAAAGCGCTTTCGAACAGGTTCTGATCAACGAGTATCGATCGGGCGCAGGCATCGGCTGGCATCGCGACAAGCCGCATTTCGAGACGGTGGCCGGCGTATCCCTTCTTGCTCCCTGCAGCTTCCGACTCCGGCGCAAGAACGGCACGAAATGGGACCGCAAGACAATCATTGTCGAGCCGCGGTCGGCTTACCTCTTGAGCGGCCCGGCGCGCGATGAATGGGAGCACAGCATCCCGCCCCTGACCGAACACCGCTATTCGATTACTTTGCGAACCTTGCGCAAAAAGTGAATGCGCGATGGCAGACAACAATCGTCGCGATTGCTAGGCCACTACTCCATCTGCTCGAACGTGCACTGGCGCGGCACCTTGTCGGGCCGCCAGCGCAAAAGCCTGGTTCCGTGGCGGAAGCGGTTGCTGGTGATATGGTCGAAGCGCACCTCGACGACCAGTTCCGGCCGCACCGGCTCCCATTCGCCGCTGCGTTCCGTGCTCCAGCGGCTTGGCCCACCCGGCGCCTTGCCTGTGAAGCCGGGTCCGCCGCGCAATTCCTCCAGCTTCACGGTGACCGCCAACCGCTCTTCATTGCTGATGGTCGAGGTGAACCCGACATGGTCGAGCAAGCCATTGTCGTTATAGAGGCCCAGCAGCAGCGACCCGACCTGGCGCTTGCGGTTCAGGTAGCGGAACCCGCCAACCACGCAGTCGGCGGTGCGCAGCCGCTTGACCTTGACCATCGCACGCTCGCCTGGCCGATAGGGCTCGTCCAGCATCTTGGCGACGACCCCGTCGGTCGACCCGCGGCCAGCACCCTGCAGCCACTTGTTGGCGTTGGCGATACTCGTGGTTGCCGACGAAAGTCGCAGCGCCTCATTCTCCGCCCTGGCGACAAAATCTTCGGTTGCCGCGCGTCGTTCCCGCAACGGCAGTTCGAGAACGATCTTGCCTCCGGGCGCGGCAAGGGTATCGAAGAGGACTATCCGCGCAGGCGTTTGTCTGCTCAGCGTCCGGATACGGCTCTCTGCCGGGTGAAGCCGCATCTGCAGCGCGTCAAACGATGCGCGTCCTTCGATCTCGATTATGATCTCGCCGTCCACAACGAAATCCCGTGCTTCGAGCTCGCCCAGAAGCGCCGTCAGTTCGGGAAAATAGCGGCCAAGCGGCTTGCCGGATTTCGCCCTGAGATCGACCGCCTTTCTTCCTTTGAAGGCAAGGCAGCGAAAGCCATCCCACTTGGGCTCATACTGCCAGATGCCGCTGCCCTCGGGCAGCGTGTCGGCGGTCCGGGCTTCCATCGGCGGCGTGTCCAGAGTGAGCGGAAACTCATGATCGGATTCCGCTACCATCGCTCTTCCGTGTCGTGATGCGGCAAGTCGATGCCACAGCAAACCCAGGCAAGCCGCTGCGAGGATCCGTAATTGTATTGCGGTTCCAGACCTTCAGGATCGTCAAAGGTTCCGACATGCAGAGCGACTTCGTCCTCGGCGGCGGCGTAGGAAAGGGTCAAGGGAGAACCGCATGCTCGGCAGAATCCCCTCCGGGCGATGGGTGAAGATACGCGATAGGCAGGCTCCTCGCTGAGCCATGACAGGTTGGAGGAGGACGTCCAGGCCAACACGGCGAAGGCGCTTCCGGTCGCGCGGCGGCACATGTCACAGTGACAGTAGTGAACGCGCGGATCGCCGGTCACTCGATAACGGATCCTGCCGCAGAGACATCCCCCTGTTCGTTCGACGGCGGCGGTCCGGGAGGCGATCTCGACTGTGTCCATCTCGCTTGAACGTTCGAACGGAAATGTGGTTTCCGTCCTACGGCCACATCGAGACCCATTCGATTGTGATGTTGGCGATGGAATCGGAAAGTATCCCCCAAGAAGTAGCCGAGCTTTCAATGTCCAGGGGCCGAAGGATGCGGGTGGAGCACCTACAAATCTCCACCGCCCCCCGGCCGCTGCACATGCTCCAGCACCTGGTCGGCGATAACGACGGAGAATTGCTCGTCGGTGCGGTGCTGGCAGATATCGATGTCGGGGAAGTCGACCGAGCGATAGTTCAGGCACATCACTGTCCAACAGCGATTCCAGCCCGGCGAGATCTCGATCACGTCGGAGGCCTTGCTGTTGCCAGCCTCGAGAAAGCGCTGAGCGCCTCGATCTGGCGGATGCGCAGCCAGCGGCTGTCGTAGCCGATCAGCCGGTTCACCGCTTGCTTGCTTCGGTTTTTCAGGGTGCCGGCAAGGCTTGTCGTCATACCTTCTCCGGAGGTCCCGCCGCCAGACTCCTTCTACATCGAGAACCGTACAAATGAATGGCGCTACGAGGAGGCCAGCGCCCAAAACGCCGGCCTCCCCAGCCAAGTGTCTGGGATCAATAGTCGCCGTTGTAGTACCGGTCGTCGCAGGGCGCGGTGTAGATGCGGCCGTAGCGATCCTGGTAGCGGCAAAGCTGCTCGCCGCGGCGCTGCGGCGTCGTGGCCGAGCCGACGACCGCGCCGAGCAGCGCGCCGCCGGCCGCGCCGATGACCGTGCTCTTGGTGTTGCCGCCGATCGCCTGGCCGACCAGCGCGCCGCCGGCGCCGCCGACCAGCGCGCCGGTGGTGGCCCGCTGCTGGCTTTCGGTCTGCGTCTCGCAGCCGGCAAGGGCCGCGGTTATGAGCACGGCCAGAATAGCCTTCTTGATGATCATCTCTAGAACTCCTCTGAAGCGCCCCAGAGACTGAAATTGGGGGCGAATGGTTGCCAGTTGCTGGCGCATTGCGGCGGAACGTAGGCGGTGTTCCTCACGAAGTAAGACATGGTTTCTCGGCTCTTGAGGATCGTGGTCGCCAAACCGCAAACGCCCTGCGCGAACAGCACGATAACGTTTCGACTTGATTCAGGTTGCGAAAGCGCAAGGCCGCCTCGGTCCGCATCGCCATTTTCGCAGCGGCAGTCAGAAAGCCGGAGCGACTGCAACCATGACGTTCCGCATATTGGTTGATCTGGTGGAGGACATCCTCCGGCATGGTGACGTTGACCCGCACGTCTGGAAAGTCCGGGAAGGATACGCCGAAGTCGCTGTCCGCTTCCTTGTGGATCAGTCCGATGTAGTGCCGCAAATCCTCCGCGCCTGAGTCGATGCTCCTCGAAAGAAGTGAGGAATTCGACATAAAATGGACCGTTATTCCTAACCAAGCCGCATGTCGCCAATTGCTAGACTGAAGTATCGGTACGACGGCGCGAGGCGATGAACAAGGGTGCAGCGACTGGCGGCCCTCCTTCGGGGAGGCGACGTATTCGCGCGGCGCAATATCTGCGTATGTCAACCGACCGGCAAACTTACTCCATTGAAAATCAGAGGGATGCTATCGAGGTCTATGCCGACCTCATGGGTTACGACATTGTCGCCACCTATGAGGACGCCGGCAGAAGCGGCCTGAACATTGAAAGACGGCCGGGGCTGCGCCGGCTGTTGGAGGATGTTGAAAACGGGCAAGCGGATTTCGAAACGGTCGTCGTGTACGATGTCAGCCGCTGGGGGCGCTTTCAGAACATAGATGAAAGCGCTTCGTATGAATACCGATGCCAAATGGCCGGCGTGCGGATCGAGTACTGCGCCGAGCAGTTTGCGAATGACGGCAGCGTCGGATCCGATGTGCTGAAAGCCATCAAACGCAGCATGGCCGCCGAGCTGAGCCGGATGCTCTCGCAGAAGACCTTCATCGGTCAAACCCGAGCGGTCAAGATGGGCTTTCGCGGCGGCGGTTACGCTGGCTATGGTTTGCGGCGCCTGCTCGTCGATGCTGCAGGAAAGCCGAAAGCAGTCCTCAAGCGCAATGAATGGAAGGCCCTGGCGTCCGACCGTGTCATCCTTGTGCCCGGACCCGAAGCGGAAATCGCGACGGTGCGCTGGATCTTCAAGCAGTTTGTGAAGGGCAGGCTTGAAGTCCAAATCGCGAGAGATTTGAACGAGCGCGGCATCGTCACGGACCTGGACCGGCTGTGGACGACCGCGTCCGTGCGCTCGATCCTGACCAATGAGAAGTACATCGGCAACAATGTCTGGAACCGGACGTCCGAAAGGCTGCATACCAGAAGGGTGAAGAATCCACCCAGTGCATGGATTCGTGCGGACAACGTGTCGGTGCCGCTGATAAGCCAAAAGCTTTTCGAGCGTGCCCGAGCCGTTGCAAAGACGCGTGCGACCCGTATCAGCAACGTTCAGTTGCTAGCCGACCTTTCCAAGCTTCTAAATGAACGAGGATCGCTCTCGGGCTCAATTATCAACGCGACGCCCGGCCTTTCGACGAAAAGCATGTACATCCATCGCTTCGGAACGCTGCAGGCGGCTTACGACCTGGTTGGATATGAGGCGTCGGCGAACTACCGCTACTTCAACGTCATAACCCAGCTTCATCGGCGACGGCTTGAAATCATTCAGGATCTTGTGGCGGCAATCGGCCACGCCGGAGGCGTGGCCGATTACGACTCCAATGCCAAGCTTGTGAGGGTCAATGAGGAATTCACTATCGCCATGTGGATCGCCCGCTGCCGGCCCTCGCCTTACGGATACTCTCACTGGCCATTCCGCAAGCGCCGGCTGTTGGGGGGTGACGTTTCGGTGCTGATCCGGGTGCTGCCCGATAATGCAACGGTTCGCGATTATTTCATTGCGCCGGCCTGGGAAGCCGAGCAGGCACCGCCCATGCTTTCCCCAAACAACGGCGTGCGCCTTGACGCCTTCCTATTCCCGTCTCTGGCGCCGTTGGTCGAATTGGCAAAACGGGCACCCATCGGAAGAGCAGCATGACGCAAGCTGAAGCCTCTCCCATCTTGAAGAGCAGCCGACATGCAATTCATCTAACGGGCGATTTGCGCGAGCCGGCCAGGACGCTGAAGAAGTACCCGTTTGTTAAGACGTATAGAAAGCTGACCGATCGAATGCGGTGCTTCATTGGCGAGGCGAAAGCGTTGCGGGAGCGGCTAGATATCGTTGTGCAAGCATTCCGCCAGTTGCTGGCCGTTGACATGTTTCGAGACCTGCTGAAGTCGGAAGGTTTCGTGCTGATGCCAGCGACACTGGCGGATAGAATTGTGGGCCTGACTGCCCCCATCGCCGAAGCGAAACCGAACCAAAGCGAAACGACGAGCAAGCAGCTTATCGGAGGAATTTGCCCGGAAGTCCTTGAGCTTTTGCAGGATTGCGTCGTTCCGCCAAAAATGTTCGGCCTGCTGCGCCAGGTCGTGCCAAGCCGGCAGATCGAGATCGCCCAACTCATGGTTGCGCTGGAAAGGGTAAAGCTCAATACCGCAAGGGTTTTCATCGCCCTCACGCCGCAGTCACAGCTTGCGGACCCTTCGACGCCGCGATGGCAGTTCGCTGGCATTGATGCCGTACGGTTG
>NZ_RZSG01001299.1:0-887 GCF_003997725.1 Mesorhizobium sp. M4A.F.Ca.ET.050.02.1.1 | reverse complement strand
GCGCGGACAGCCGCCTCGTCATTGCGCACGCCAAGCTGCATCCAGACCACTTTCGGCAAGGGATCGAGCCGCAGAATCTGATCTAGGATGCCCGGCACCGCGACCGAGCCACGAAAGATGTCCACCATGTCGACCGGCTGCGGCACGTCGGCGAGGCTTGCGTAGACGGTACGGCCGAGAATTTCCTTGCCGGCATGGCCAGGATTGATCGGGAACACCGAGAACCCCTTGGCCAGCAGGTATTTCAGCACGAAAAAACTCGGCCGAACGTCGTTGGGCGACGCGCCGACCATGGCGACGGTCTTCACCGAATTGAGGATGCCGGCGATATAGGTGTTGTCGTAGCTGTCGTGGTTCATGCCTCGTCCTCATACAGCGCTTCAGCGAGAAAACCATCCGGATCGCCGCAGAAATCGCGCATCATGCGAAAGTGGTCGGTGTCGCGAAAATCGACCAGGTCGAGCCCGAAGCGGCTGATGCGGAACAGGCGCGCGCCGGGACAGGCCATCAGCAGCGGCGAGTGCGTCGCCATGATCACCTGCGCGGTGCCGGACTGGTCCATCCGCCCGAGCAGCTTGAGCAGTTCGATCTGGCGCGTCGGCGAAAGCGCGCTTTCCGGCTCGTCCAAGATGTAGATGCCTTGCCGACGGCAGCGCTCCTCGAAGAAGCGGATGAAGCCCTCGCCATGCGACCAGGAGAGGAAATCGGGCGGCGCACCACCAGAGTCCAGCGCCGCCTGATCGAGGTAACGAGCGACGGAGTAGAAGGACTCGGCCCGGAAGAACCAGCCGGCCGTGACCTTCGGCAGCCAGTGGCCGCGCAAGGCGTTGGCCAGCGCGGTCCCGCTCTTGTCGATGGCAGCCGAATGATCGACCGGCCTGTAACCC
>NZ_RZSG01001298.1:0-888 GCF_003997725.1 Mesorhizobium sp. M4A.F.Ca.ET.050.02.1.1 | reverse complement strand
GCGCAAACCGTTCCTCCACCGGCAGGCCGGTCATGCCGGAAAAGCCGACTGACAGCGGCTCCTGATGCGACGCCAGCGTGTTGAGCGCGAACTTGCCATTCGCAACGAAAGGCTCGTTCTTGGGATTCTCGCGGTTGAGGCAGACGAGCACGGTCGGCGGCGTGTCGGACACCGAGCAAGCGGCGATAACGGTCGCGCCTCGTCTGCCGGCGGGGCCGTCGGTGGTCACCACATGGACCTGGCCGGCAAAATGGGCCATCGCGTCGCGATAGGCCTGCGGCCCGATGTCGTTCTTCTTCAGCACAGATGATTTTCCTCAGAACCCACCGTTATATATGGCGGCATATTGCAAGCCACAAGCGAAGTGCTTGACGCATATCCCGAAATTCGCGTTGCGCCGAGGGCGGGCAGCCTTTAGGTCTTGGCGAAACGGGTGCCGGCAAACCTACCGCCGGCGCGGGAGGAACGCTTCGCTCACATGCGACCCCTGGTGACGATATTGGCGGTGCTGGCCTCGATTGCTTTCGCCGGCAACGCGGGCGCCGAAGACCTCGTCGTCGGCGTTGCGGCCCCCCTCTCCGGTCCTTCGGCGATCCTTGGCAAGCAGGTCGAAGCCGGCGCCGGGCTGGCGGCGGAAGCGAACGGCGCCGAGATCAAGACGCTCGATGACGCTTGCACCGCGGACGGCGGAGCCGCCGCGGCACGCGACTTCGCGGCGGCGAAAGTCGATGTGGTGGTTGGCTTCCTTTGCACCGAGGCGATCGAGGCGGCACTGCCGATCCTGAAAGAGGCTGGCATTCCCGTCATCACTGTCGGCGTGCGCACCGAAAGCCTGACCGACCGGCGCGCCAAGACCGGCTGGCCGGTCTATCGGCTCGGGCCACGCGG
>NZ_RZSG01001297.1:0-889 GCF_003997725.1 Mesorhizobium sp. M4A.F.Ca.ET.050.02.1.1 | reverse complement strand
GTCGTAGACACCGCCGGTGGTCATGATTTGCGCGGCCGTTTCGCCACTATCGAGGACGAAGCGGTGCCTGCCGATGACCGAGGTGCCTTCCCAGGTCTCGATCGAGGACACCACCTCGAAGCGCCGCCACAGCCGGATCTCGCGCACATAGGCCACCTGCAGCCCGCCGATCATCGGCGCCCAGCCGTTCCTGCGCGCCAGCGCGATGAGGCCGGCGCGCAGGAAGATGTCGATGCGGCCGAGATCGGCCAGCATCATGTAGCGGGCGTTGTTGAGATGGTTGTTGAAATCGATGTCGGTCGGCAGGCATCGAAAGACCAGCCGGCTTTCACCGCCGACGAGGTACGGGCCACGGCTTCGCGCCGTGGCCATCATGCGCGCCATGCGCGCCCAGACATACATCGGCGTCGGCCGTCAGGCTGCCTGCTTGATCTCGCCCTTCTGGTAAGGGTCGAAACGCTGGTAGAAGGTCTCGCCCTTCTCCGCCATGTCGAGCAGCAGCTTCGGCGCCTTGAACTCGGCGCCGTACTTCTTCTGCAGGGCCTTGGCGATCTTGACGAACTGCTTGGCGCCAATACCGTCGATGTAGGACAGCGCGCCGCCGGTGAAGGGGGCGAAGCCGAAGGCGAGGATCGAGCCGACATCGGCCTCGCGCGGATCGGTGACGATGCCTTCCTCCATCACGCGAACCGCCTCGAGGGCGATGGTGACCAGCAGGCGCTGCTTCAGTTCCTCATAGTCGACCTTCTCCGGCTTGAGCTGTGGATAGAGGTCCTTGAGGCCAGGCCACAGCTTCTTCTTGGCAGGTTTGGCGGGATAGTCGTAAAAGCCCTTGCCGTTCTTGCGGCCGAAGCGGCCATGCGTGTCGACCATGGTGTTTGTCCTGTCT
>NZ_RZSG01001296.1:0-891 GCF_003997725.1 Mesorhizobium sp. M4A.F.Ca.ET.050.02.1.1 | reverse complement strand
TATGCCGGCGAGCTTGGCGCCGGAGGCAAGCACGTCGTTCGGCCATTTCAGCTCGAAGCGGTTCTTGCCCTGGCTTGCACCGTCAACGCCGATCGCGATCCTGCCTTGCGGCACGACGGCATCGAGCGCGTCGGCAAGTGCCAGCCCGGCGACGAAGCCCAGCGTCGCGGCGAGCCGCAATTCGCCACCGCTGACGATGAGCAAAGTCGCCGCCAGATTGCCTTCCGGCGTCGCCCAGCTCCGGCCGCGCCGGCCGCGCCCGCTTTCCTGCTTTTTGGAAACGACCCACAGCTTGCCCAGATCGCCGGCCCGGGCATGGGCGAGCGCCAGCGCGTTGGTGGAGCCGACCGTGTCATGGGCTTCGAGCCGGAACCCTTCCGACGCCGCGGTTGGAGCCAACCTAAACGCCATGCCGTCAGAAGAAGGTCTTCGCCGCGGCTTCGGCATAGGTGCCGATCGGCCCGCCGATCAGCACGTAGAACAGCACGAAGGCGCCGCTGACGCCGAGCACGAGGCGCAGTTCGCTGGCCATCGGCACGAAGCCGCCGACCGGTTCGTCGAACCACATGAGCTTGATGATGCGCAGATAATAGTAGGCGCCCACCACCGAGGCCAGCACGCCGATGATCGCCAGCGCATAGAGGTTGGCGTTGATGGCGGCGAGGAAGACGTACCACTTCCCCCAGAAGCCGGCGAGCGGCGGAATGCCGGCCAGCGAGAACATCAGGATAGTGAGGATCGTCGCCATGATCGGATTGGTCGAGGCGAGGCCGGCGAGATCGTTGATCTGCTCGACATTGCCCTCCTTGCGCCGCATGGCGAGGATGAAGGCGAAGGTGCCGAGCGTCATCACCAGATAGATCAGCATGTAGATGGCGACACCGCGCACGC
>NZ_RZSG01001295.1:0-893 GCF_003997725.1 Mesorhizobium sp. M4A.F.Ca.ET.050.02.1.1 | reverse complement strand
GCCTGGAAGGCTCCGTGCCGTGCCGCGTGGCGGCGAAGACCAGCATCAGCCGCAGGGTATCCCGATAGGCCGCGAGCGTATGCGGGCTAGCTTGCCGCTGCCGGATCAGGCGCTCGGTGAAGAACGCCTGCAAGGTCGCGCTGAGGGCGGTCATGCGCCGCCTCCGATCTGTCGCTCGAGGCGATCACCGGCCAGTTGCAGCAACTCCGGGGCCGCCGAGAGATACCAGTACGTCTTGCCCGGGTCGACGTGGCCGAGATAGGTCGATAGCAGGGCGAGCTGCCGCCCCGGGTCACAGCCGTCGCGATAAGCATCAAGAAGAGTTCGGACGGCGAATCCGTGCCGCTAATTCCGAGCTCGGAATTATCGTCACAGTTTTGCAGTTCACCGCCTCCTCTCCTGGTATCGCCAAGGCGCCGACGTCCAACGGCTTCTGCCCAAGCTCTCCACCTACCTTGGCCACGTCAACATCTCGGGCACGCAGCGATACCTAACCTTAACCCCGGACCTTCTGCGTGAGGCCAGCGCGCGCTTCGAGCATTACGCCATGGAGATGCCCAATGCGTGACGAGGCGCTTCTTGGCCCCTGGATCCGGCGGTTCCTACTCGAACACGTGGTTGCCGAACGCAATCTCGCCCGCAACACCCAGCAGGGTTACCGCGACGGCTTATGTCAGCTTCTCCCGTTCGTTGCGAAGCGGGTTGGCAAGTCTATTGATCGGCTGAATGTCGTCGATTTATCGGCCGAGCTAATCCGCGCCTTCTTGACCGATATCGAAGTGACGCGTCGATGTTCGATCGCCACCCGCAATCAAAGTCTTGCCGCCATTCGGGCGTTCGCTGGCTTTGTCGGCGAGCATAGCCCCGTCCACATCGAATGGTCGGGCCAGATC
>NZ_RZSG01001294.1:0-894 GCF_003997725.1 Mesorhizobium sp. M4A.F.Ca.ET.050.02.1.1 | reverse complement strand
CGGATCTCGTCCGGCCGCATGAGCGGACGACGCACTTGCCTGCTGTGAACGGAGCGCGTGTAATAGGTGTCGAAAAGACTCGCCTGGGTTCTGGTAACGTCCTTCTGAAATTCAGCCGTTTCGCCTATCTGATCGGAGACGTAGCGCAGATCGTCGGTCTCCTGGGCGCCGAAGAAGATCTGGACCCGGGCAGCATTGATAAGCGTTTCGCGGCTTTCCTTGCGGTAGATCTCGTCGACCGATTTGAGCGACTGCACGAAAAACCACATCGGCACGCCGTGGCCGCCAAGCACGGTCGCCATGTCCGTCACATTCTCAAGCTTGCCGAGGTTCTGAAATTCATCGAGCAGGACAAGCACCTGGTGCTCGCCGGGGCGTGGCATGGATTCGGACATGAAGTTCATCATCTGCGTGATGAGCACATTGAACAGCGGGCCCAGCGAAGCCATCTGCTCGCGCCGAAAATCGAGATAGAGCGAGACCCGCTCGCTCTTGAGATTGCGGATGTCGAAGGAGCTGCGCGAGGTTGCCCGCATCAATCGCTCGTTCAGGAAGGGCGCCATGCCGGTGCGCACGCCGGCGTAGAGACCGGAAAACTGCTTCTCCGCCATGTCCGCGTAGGGCAGCAGCGTCTGCAGCGTGAAATCCGAGACTTCATGCCGGCGGGTGTCGCGCAGGCTCGCCAGGAACTCCAGGATGGGCTCATCGGCGCCGTTCATGAGCTTGAGGATGGTGGCGAAGCTGCGGTTCTCGTCAGCAATCTTCGGCGACTCCATGACGTAAGAGGCAATGCCGGTGAAGAGGAGGCGCGCATCGTTGACCCAATAGGGATCGGCGTTCGCAGGCGGCCGCGGAAAGAGCGCGGCCGCCATATTGCGCAGGTCGATGTCCCGC
>NZ_RZSG01001293.1:0-898 GCF_003997725.1 Mesorhizobium sp. M4A.F.Ca.ET.050.02.1.1 | reverse complement strand
GGCGCCGTCGACATGCAGCCACATGCCCTCGCGTCCGGCGATGCCGGCGATCTCGGGCAGCGGATCGATCGCGCCGGAGACGATGGTGCCGACAGTGGCGACGACCGCGATGGGGATTTGTCCTGCCGCGCGATCGGCGGCGATGGCTGCCTGGAGAGCGTCGGGTCGCATCCGGAACTGGTCGTCGACGGGTATCAGGCGCAGGTTCGCCCTGCCGACGCCGATGAGCGCCACCGCCTTGGGTATGGACATGTGCACCTGCTCGGACGCATAGACCACGCCGCCGCGCACTCCCGTTTCATTGGCCGGCAGCTTTGCTTCCCGCGCCATCGCCAGCGCCATCAGGTTCGCCGCCGAGCCGCCGCCGCAGAGGCTGCCGGTGAAACCGGCGCAGCCCACGGCCTGCGCCAGCCATCCGACGACGGCGTGTTCGATCGATGTCGCCGCCGGCGCGGATCGCCACGAGGACACGTTCTGATTGAGCACCGCCGCCAGCAATTCTCCCACCGCCCCCACCGGCTCGCCGGAACCGAAGACGTAGGCGAAGAACCTGCCAGCGGATGGTCGCGCATGCTCGGCGATCAACTTGAAGTCGTGCAGGACGTCCCGGCCCCTGCCCTCCTCGGCCCAGGGCCGCGAGAAGAGTTCGGTTGTCTCCCTGCCGCTGGTCGACGGATAGGCCGGACGGTCATCGAGCGAGGCCCAATAGGTCGTGGCGAGGTCCATCGCCTCGTCCGCCAGCCGCGACAAATCCTGATTGGAGATTTCGAGCGCCTTCATAGCCCTGCCCCCTTGATGCATGCGAAACCACTGGACTTGATTAGCACAAAACCGGCATCGCCACCGGCAAGGGTTTTCCGTCAGACCGGCAGCGGCGGATCCGCCGGCTCCCCGGGAT
>NZ_RZSG01001292.1:0-899 GCF_003997725.1 Mesorhizobium sp. M4A.F.Ca.ET.050.02.1.1 | reverse complement strand
TCGTAAAGCGAGGCGGAGTACGCGTTGCGCTTCTCGATGATGACCATCTCCGGCATGCCGCGCGCGAACACGTCGCGGCCGAGCCGGTTGCGGTTGACCAGCCTTGCCGAGGCATCGCGCATCGCCTCCAGCCGCTTCAGCCGGAACTGCAGCACCGCCGCCAGTTCCTCGCCGCTCTCGCCCTCTTCGCCCGGCTGCTTGGGGATCAGAAGTTTCGACTTCAGGAAGGCGAGCCACGCCGCCATCACCAGATAGTCGGCGGCAAGCTCCAGCCTCAGCGCCCTCACCTTCTCGATGAAGGCGAGGTACTGCTCAGCCAGCGCCAGGATCGATATGCGCGCCAGATCGACCTTCTGGTTGCGCGCCAGGTGCAGGAGAAGGTCGAGCGGGCCCTCGAAGCCGGCGACGTCGACGACCAGCGACGGATCGCCGGTGACGCGCGCATCGTCGTTCTCGGCCCACAGACGGTCCATCGGTGCGGCCTTCGCGGCCTTGCTGTCCAATGTTTCCGCCACTGCCCCTGTCTCTTTCCCCTGTCAGGCCACCGCGTCGAAATAGGTGGCAAACTCGGCGCGTATCTCGGTCTCGTTCGCGAGGTCGCGATCTTTAATATAGGACAGCGCCCGCTCGGCGCGCTCGAGCGACTTGCCGGCAAGCGCCGTGGTGCGTGACGCAATGCCTGACATTTCCTCGAAAACGCCGTTGCAGTGAAGGACCAGATCGCAGCCCGCCGCAAGGATCGCCGCCGCCTTTGTCGGGAAATCCCCAGAAAGTGCCTTCATCGAGGTGTCGTCGCTCATCAGCAGACCGTCGAAGCCGATCTCGCCGCGGATGATGTCGTTGACCACCTTTGCCGAGGTCGTCGCCGGGTTGTTCGGATCGACGGCGCTGTAGACGAC
>NZ_RZSG01001291.1:0-900 GCF_003997725.1 Mesorhizobium sp. M4A.F.Ca.ET.050.02.1.1 | reverse complement strand
GGCGTATGTACAGCTTTATCGGTTGGCGATCGGTTCATAGCGAGCACTGCGAGCCCGTCAAGGGCGGCATCCGCTATGTGCCGAATGCCGATGCCGACGAGGTTGAAGCACTCGCAGCTCTGATGACCCTAAAATGCTCGCTAGTCGACGTGCCGTTCGGAGGCTCGAAAGGTGCTCTCAAGATCGACCCGCGTGAGTGGACCGCCCAGGAGCTCGAGCGTATTACTCGTCGGTTCACGCAGGAACTCAACAAACGGGGGTTGATCGGTCCAGGTCTCAATGTCCCTGCCCCCGATGTCGGTACGGGCGAACGTGAAATGGCCTGGATGGTGGACGAGTTCCGCCGTGCCAATCCTACCGATGTCGTCAATGCACGAGCTTGCGTGACAGGGAAGCCGCTCTCGAAGGGCGGGATCGCAGGCCGCACTGAGGCGACAGGCAGAGGCGTGCAGTTCGCCATCCAAAGCTATCTGCGTGATACTCGCACAGCGGGCCTAAAAGGCATGCGCGATCTCACCGATGCGTCTGTGATCGTGCAAGGCTTCGGCAACGTTGGCTATCACGCCGCCAAATTCCTTTCCGAAGACGACGGTGCTCGCGTTACATTCGTCGCCGAACGGGACGGCTACGTCGCGAATCCAGACGGCCTACGCATCGAAGCACTAAAGCAACACCAACTACGCACCGGTAGCATCCTCGGCTTTGAGGGCGGCAAGTCACATCCGGGTGATATGACCGGCATTGAGAAACCGTGCGACGTCCTCATCCCAGCGGCGATGGAAAATGCAATCAATTTAGAGAACGTAGAGTGCATCAATGCGCACCTGGTCGTGGAAGCGGCCAACGGTCCCGTTACGTTCGAAGCAGACAAGATACTGCGCTCCCGAGGAGTAATTATCC
>NZ_RZSG01001290.1:0-902 GCF_003997725.1 Mesorhizobium sp. M4A.F.Ca.ET.050.02.1.1 | reverse complement strand
GAAGGCGCTCGAAGGCCAGATGGCGCAGAGCCAGAAGATGCAGGCGGTCGGCCAGCTCGCCGGCGGCATCGCACACGACTTCAACAATGTGCTGACCGCCATCATCATGGCGTCGGACCTGCTCTTGACCAACCACCGCCCGTCGGATCCGTCCTTCCCCGACATCATGAACATCAAGCAGAATGCCAACCGCGCGGCTTCGCTGGTCAGGCAGCTTCTCGCCTTCTCGCGCAAGCAGACCCTGCGCCCGGAAGTGCTGAACCTGACCGATGTTCTGGCCGACCTCAGGATGCTGCTCGCCCGTCTGGTCGGCAACGACATCAAGCTGAAGATCGACCACGGTCGCGATCTCTGGCCGGTCAAGGTCGATATCGGGCAGTTCGAGCAGGTGGTGGTGAACCTTGCCGTCAACGCGCGCGACGCGATGCCGGCGGGCGGCGACCTTGCGGTGCGCACCCGCAACGTCACAGCCGAGGAATGCAAGAGCTTCTCATACCGCGAGCTTACCCCGGCCGACTACGTGGTGGTCGAGATCGAGGATACCGGCACCGGCATCGCGCCGGATGTGCTGAAGAAGATATTCGAACCCTTCTTCACCACCAAGGAAGTCGGCAAGGGCACCGGCCTCGGCCTGTCGATGGTCTATGGCATCATCAAGCAGACGGGCGGGTTCATCTTCTGTGATTCGGAAGTTGGCAAGGGCACGGTATTCCGCATCTTCCTGCCGCGCCTCATCGCGGAAGTGAAGCCGGCGAGCGAAGCGGGCGAGGCGCCGGCGGCGCCAGTGAAACCGGCGGAGACGGCCAAGGACCTGTCGGGTTCGGCGACTGTGCTGCTCGTCGAGGACGAAGACGCCGTTCGCATGGGCGGCATGCGGGCACTGACATCGCGCGGCTATACCG
>NZ_RZSG01000128.1:0-11340 GCF_003997725.1 Mesorhizobium sp. M4A.F.Ca.ET.050.02.1.1 | reverse complement strand
GTGGTGACCGGCCCCGTCAGCGCCGCTTTCAAGCAGCGACAGAAGGATGCCGGCTGCGACAGCGCCGTTTGGCCGAAGATTCCCGCTGTCTGCTATCCGGACTGACGGCCAGCGGTCGCGGTCGTCCTCCTGGAGACTGTTTCGAAATTCGCTCCGGCGAGTCATATGGTGGTGGTTTCGAGAACCGGAGCGGAGCGGACAATTTAGGTCCGTGAGCACCGGAAGCGCAGAAAACGCCAGCAGATGGCCGCCGGAGTAGAATTTCCAACAGTCTCCTAAGCCGAGCGCACCGGATCGAGCGTCACCTTGTAGAGCTCATTGTCGTCGCGATCCATCAGCCGCACCGTCAGCTGCTCGGTGGCGCCTGAGATGTCGACCAGGCCGAAGAACTGCAGGCCGGCCGACGGCGGCAGGTTCTGGCCCTGCTCGGCGGTCGGCGCCTTGATGAACTTCAGCTCCGGTCCGAAGGTCATGTCGAAATCGTTGGGCCCGAACGTGCCGGCATGGATCGGGCCTGAGACGAATTCCCAGAACGGATTGAAGTCCTGGAACTGCGCCTTGTCGGGGTTGTAGTAGTGCGCGGCCGTGTAGTGGACGTCGGCCGTCAGCCACACCGTGTTGCTGATGCCGGCATTCTTGATGTAGCGCAGCAGGTCGGCGATCTCGAGTTCGCGCCCTTTGGGCAGGCCGTTGTCGCCGTTGCTGACGGCCTCTGCGCCCACTTTCTTGGTGCCGTCGTTCCAGACGACGAGGCCAAGCGGCATGTCGGCGGCGATGATCTTCCAGGTCGCCCTTGAATTGGTCAGCTCGCGTTTCAGCCACTTGGTCTGCTGCTCGCCCAGCATGCGCGATTCCGGCGTCATCGTGTCCTGCATGTCCGGGCCGTTCGGGCCGCGATAGGAGCGCATGTCCAGGAAGAACACGTCGAGCAGCGGCCCGTAGGCGATCTTGCGGTAGACGCGGCCGGGCTCGGCCGGCTCATAGCGGATCGTCGTCATCTCGTGGAAGGCGCGCGCCGCGCGCGCCGCCAGCACATGGATGGATTTTTCCGAATAGCGGTCGTCACTGCTGAGGTC
This sequence comes from Mesorhizobium sp. M4A.F.Ca.ET.050.02.1.1, assembly GCF_003997725.1. Lineage (NCBI taxonomy): Bacteria > Pseudomonadati > Pseudomonadota > Alphaproteobacteria > Hyphomicrobiales > Phyllobacteriaceae > Mesorhizobium > Mesorhizobium sp. M4A.F.Ca.ET.050.02.1.1. The sequence continues at coordinate 10,264 of NZ_RZSG01000128.1, read as the reverse complement.
CTTCGAATCCGACCAATTGTTGACGACCTCGTGGTCGTCCCACTGGTAGAAGGTCGGGCAGATGGCGGAGAGGCCCAGCACGTTCTTGTCCATCATGTTGTATTTCCACTGCGCCCGGTATTCGTCGAGCGTCTGCGCCACCTTGCGCTTCTCGTCGATCAGCACGGCGTTCTTCCATTTGCCGCCGCCGGGCAGGTCGACCTCATCCTTCATCACGCCGTCGGCATAGATCGTGTCGCCGGAGTGCAGGAAGAAATCGGGCGTGTGCTTACCGATGGTGGCGTAGGTCTTCATGCCGGTCTCGTCGATGCCCCAGCCCTGGCCGGCGGTGTCGCCCGACCAGGCGAAGCGAATGTCGCGCTTGGAGGCCGGCGCAGTGCGGAACCGGCCGACGATCGGCTCGGAGACGGCGTTGACGTCGGCGAGATCGGCGGCCGTCATGCGGTAGAAGATGTCCTGGTCGGCGGCGAGATCGGTGAGCAGCCGCTTCACCGTGTAGTCGCTGGCCGGCGACGTATCGAGCGGCGCGAGCGTGGTCGCGTTGGCGAAGCTCTCCGTCGACGAGACTTCGAACATCACCCGCGCCGGGCGGTCCGTGCGCGTCCACACCATGCCGCTTCCAGCATCGACGTCGCCCGACTGGACGCCATGGGTGAAGGCCGGACGCTGGCTGGCGCGCGAATAATAGGGCAGCGCGAGGCCCGAGGCGCCGACCAGGCCGAACGCGCTCGCCGAGGTGACGAAGGCGCGGCGGGTCATCGAGATCTTGTTCATGGCTGTCTCCGGGATGGCATTGAACGGGACCGCCAAGCTCCCGCCTCAATGTTTCAGGCGCATCTCGGAACCATGAAGTTTTTCTGACAACCAACAGGTGTCTTTACCTTCTCCCCCCGGGGGAGAAGGTGGATCGGCGCGATAGCGCCGAGACGGATGAGGGGTACTGGAAGGAATGGGACGTCGGTGTCCTCTGGAACACCCCTCATCCGTCGCCTTCGGCGACACCTTCTCCCACAAGAGGAGAAGGGGCAGTCGTGTCCTACGCCGGCTGCGGCTCCGGCTCGAAGGCCGGCTTGCTCGTGTTGATCAAGAGCGAGATGCAGGCCGCCGCGATGCCCGTCATGCCGGCGATCAGGAAGGCCAGCTCGTAATTGCCCTGCAGCTCGCGCATCGTGCCGCCGAACGCCGCGGCCGCCGCCGCGCCGACCTGGTGGCCAGCGACGATCCAGCCGAACACGATCGGCCCGCTGCGGTCGCCGAAGGCCTCGTTGGCGAGCCTCAGCGTCGGCGGCACGGTGGCGATCCAGTCGAGCCCATAGAGCACGGCGAAGATGATCAGGCTGACCGCCGAGAAGCCGGAATAGGGCAGGTAGATCAGCGACAGGCCGCGGATGGCATAGTAGACGCCGAGCAGTTTGCGCGGGTCGAAGCGGTCGGTGAGCCAGCCCGACAGCGTCGTGCCGATCAGGTCGAAGATGCCCATCATCGACAACAGGCCGGCCGCCTGCACCTCGCCGATGCCCATGTCGCCGCAGAAGGCGATGAGATGCGTGCCGACCAGCCCGTTGGTGGTGAAGCCGCAGATGAAGAAGGTGGCGAACAGGTACCAGAACACCCGCGTGCCGGCGGCGCGGCGCAACGTGCTGAGCGTGTGCGCCAGAAAATTGCCCTGCGAGGCGGGCGATACCGGCGGCACGTCATCCGGATCGGCGCCATAGCGCACCTGGCCGATCGAGGCCGGACGCTCCGGCACCAGCAGCCACACCACCGGCACCAGGGCGGCGGTGGCGACCGCGATGGCGATGGCGACCGGCTTCCAGCCGCCCGCCTGCGCCAGCGAGGCGAGCAGCGGCAGGAATACAAGCAAGCCGGTGGCGCTGGAGGCCGACATCAGCCCCATCACCAGGCCGCGATTGGTCTTGAACCATCGATTGACGATGGTGGCGCCGAGCACGGTTGCGACCGCACCCGAGCCGATGCCGGAAAGCACGCCCCAGGTGATCAGCAGATGCCACGGCTTGGTCATCAGCAGGCTGAGCGCCGTCGAGCCCGACATCACCAGCAACGAAATTAGCAGCGTGCGGCGCAGCCCGATCCGCTCCATCAGGGCTGCCGCGAACGGCCCGGTCAGGCCATAGAGGAAGATGCCGATCGCGGCAGCCAGCGAGACCACGTCGCGCCGCCAGCCAAAACTCTCCTCCAGCGGCAGCATCATCACCGACGGCGCCGAACGAAGCCCGGCCGCGATCAGCAGGCAAAGAAAGATAACGCCGACCACGACGAAAGCGTAGCGCTGGCCAAACGGACGAGACTGAGCTATCATGTTACTGACCGGTACGTTGCAATTGGATGGGGCTATGAATACGTACCGGTCAGTAACATTGTCAAGCGAGTCGTGGCATGCCACCGGACAAAAAAATTGAAGCATCCATCAGCGGGGATCACGCGCCAGCGCATCCGAAGGCCGCCGACAAGATTCTCGACGTGGCGCGCGACCTGTTCTACCGCGAAGGCATAAGAGCGATCGGCGTCGACGAGATCGTCAAGCGCGCCGGCGTCACCAAGCCCAGCCTCTACCGCAGCTTTCCCTCCAAGGACGAACTCGCCGCCTCCTATCTGCGCAAATACGATCTCGAATTCTGGGAGCGCTTCGACGAGGCTGTCGATGCGCATCCGGGCGACCCGCGCGCGCAGATCGTGGCTTTCCTCACCCGCGTCGGCAAGCGCACGCAAAAACCCGACTATCGCGGCTGCGGCATGACCAATGCGGCGGTGGAATATCCCGATCACAGTCATCCGGCGCGCATCGTCAGTGAGACCAACAAGCAGGAACTGCGCCGCCGCCTGCGCGCCATGGCGGCCGCAATGGGCGCCGCCGATGCCGACACGCTTGGCGACGGCCTGCTGCTGCTGATCGAGGGCGCCTATATCAGCGGCCAGCTGTTCGGCCTCGGCGGACCGGCGGCGTCGGTCGCCCGCAACGCCGATTTGCTGATCGAAGCCAGCTTGAAGAAATAGCGATTGGCGGTACGCTCCCGGCAACTCGAAACGGAGTTGTCCGCCATGCGTGCGCCTCTGATCCCGCTTGCCCTCGCCGGTCTCTGCCAGGCGGCCCATGCCGGCGACATATCCAGCGCCTACACCGATCTGGACTGGGAGAGGGATTGCGTAACCTATGCGCAGGCGGCCGAGGGCGAAGGCGATTGGGCGAGCCTCGCCTGCTCCGGCTATCGCGGCTACCCCGTGCTGATCGGCTACGACGATGCCCGCGAATCGCTGTTCTACGGGTTCCCGTCCGGCGACATGACCTCGGTCTGGGAAAGCTTCTCCGGCCTCAACACGGCCGGGCCCAAGGTGGAATGGCGCATCGAGACCAACGGCGACGTCGCCATCCCCTTCGCCGTCATCCACCGCCGCGAGGTCAGCAATCCCGATGACGAGAACAAGCCGACCCAGGTGCTGGTCGTCGCCAAGGTGGCCCAGCCGGACACCCAGCAGGGCTGCACCATCGGGCTGGTGCTGGCCACCGGCAACCCGCAGGCCAACGACCAGGCGCGCAAGCTCGCCGACGAGAAGGCGAAAGGCTTCGCCTGCGGCAAGGACAAGCGCGAGGTGATCGGCAGCGTGCCGGACTTCGGCCGGGTGGATAACTGAGCCGAGACTACTTCGCCGCCTTCGCCACCTTCGCCCGTTCGATTGCCTCGACGATCATCTTCTTGGCGTATTTGGAATCGTGCCAGCCCTCGATCTTGACCCATTTGCCGGGCTCGAGATCCTTGTAGTGCTCGAAGAAGTGCTGCACCTGATCACGCGTGATCTCGGGCAGATGCGTGTACTCGGTGACGTTCTCGTAGCGCAGCGTCAGCTTCGGCGACGGGACGGCGATCACCTTCTCGTCCTGGCCGGCATTGTCTTCCATGATCAGCACGCCGATCGGCCGCACATTGATGACGCAGCCCGGCACCAGCGCGCGCGTATTGCAGACCAGCACGTCGATCGGATCGCCGTCGCCCGACAGCGTGTGCGGCACGAAGCCGTAATTGCCGGGATAGCGCATCGAGGTATGCAGGAAGCGGTCGACAAACAGCGTGCCGGCCTCCTTGTCCATCTCATACTTGATCGGCTCGCCGCCGATCGGCACTTCGATGATGACGTTGACGTCTTCCGGCGGGTTCTTCCCGGTGGCAATCGCTTCGATGCGCATAACTCAAATCCCTCTCTCGATTTGTCAGACCGATAGCGGCGGACGCGTCATGGTGCAATGCGGCGAATCGTGCGGGGAGAATAACAACGCCGAAACGCGGGCGTTCATTCCCAGACGAAGGCGACCTTCTTCAGCGCCTTTTGCTCGAATATCTCGACGCCTTCGGCGATGTCGCGGCCGCCGGCGCCAGCATAGAAAGCGAGCGCGTTCTGGTTGTCCTCAAGCGCCCAAACCACCATGCCGCGCAGACCGTGGTCGGCTAGCCGCGCGCGGGCCGCGCTGAACAGCCGGCTGCCGAGCCCGATGCCTTGGTATTCCGGGCGCAGATAAAGCTCGTAGATCTCGCCCTGCTGGCGGAGTTCACGGGCGCGATTCTTGCCGATCGTGGCGTAGCCGGCGATCGTGCCGCCAATCTCCACCACCAGCACGGTGGCGGCGCGGCGAATCGCGTTCGCCCACCAGTCGGCCCCGCGGCGGTTGATCATCGAGGTCAGCGTGCGGTGCGGAATAATGCCGGAATAGGCGCCGCGCCAGGCCTCTTGATGCACGTCGGCGATGGCCGCCGCGTCGCGCGGCTCGGCCTTCCTGATGTCGATGGTCAGCGTGTTCATGATTGGTTAACCATAAACCCGCATCGCCGGATTGCAAAGAGTCCGGCCCACGGCATCCGCGCTTTCGCACAGGCGAACAACAGGGCGCGGGAGGGCTCAGCGCAGGTTAAAGACTAATCTCAAATCTCGACGAGATGATCGTCCAGCTCGTTGGCATCGCCCGCTGTGACAGGGAAATGTTCGGCCAGCACCGCGCCAACCGATTCGACGGCCTTGATGAACCCGTCGGCGAGCCGGTCGTCGCCGGCATGCGCGGTAAGGTCGCGCACCACGCCGTCCCAGACATGCTGGCCGACCTTGCTGTTGATGCCGCTGTCGGCGACCACCTCGGCATAGCGCTCGGCGATCGAGACGAAGACCAGCACGCCGGTGCGCGCAGCGGTGCGATGCACGTTGCGGGCAAGGAACTGCTTGACCGCGTTGAGATGCGCCGCCTGGTAACGCAGGTGGCGCGGCACGAAATGGATGCGCAATCCGGGCAGCGCCCACAAGAGCACCAGCACCGAGGCCAGCGCCAGGAGCTCGGCGAAAACAAAATGCGGCAGGCGGATCGACAGCCACCAGGCCTCCAGCCCATAGGCGACGGCAAGGCTGGCGACGAGCATGGCTAGCGTCGTCATGAAGGCGGCGGGAAAGAAATAGCCGTCGCTGGCATGCGCCACGACGCAGTAGATCTCGCCGTCGGTCCTCGCCTCGGCGGCGCGGATCGCCTCGGCGATGCGCTCATGATCCTGCGGGCTGATCGGTCGTGTCGCCATGTGTCTCACCAGCTTCCCGAGGAGCCACCGCCGCCCGACGAACCGCCGCCACCGGAGAATCCGCCGCCTCCGCCGCCCGAGGACCAGCCACCGCCGGAGCTCCCCGAGGACCAGCCGCCGCTGGACGAGCGCTTGCCGGGCTCGAAGGTCATGCCTAGCCAGCGATAGCGGCCGGGGCCGATCCTCTGGCCGAAGATCGGTGGCAGGATGGAAGCGGCAAGGCTGAGAACGAGGATGGTGATCCAGACTGCGATGAAGATCGAGAAGAACAAATCGTCTGAATTGAATGGCGCCTGCTCGTTGCGCTTGCCGCGCGCCTCCAGCTCCTCCGGATTGCCTTCCAGCACCATGATCATGTCGTCGACGGCCTTGGTTATGCCTCCGGAGAAATCGCCGGCGCGAAAGGCCGGCACCATGTCGTTCTCGATGATCAGCTTGGTGTGCAGGTCGGTCAACGTGCCTTCCAGCCCATAGCCGACCTCGATGCGCATCCTGCGATCGTTCGGCGCCACCACGAGCAGGACACCGTTGTTCTCCTTGGCCTGGCCGAGCTTCCAGAACCGGAACAGCCGGTTGGCGTAAGGCTCGATCTCCTCGCCACCCAGGCTGGGGATGGTTGCGACGACGATCTGGTCGGAGCCCTTCTTCTCGAAATCGGCGAGTTTTTTCGTCAGCGCGGCTTTTGTTCCAGCGTCGATGATACCGGCATTGTCGACGACGCGACCGGTGAGCGCGGGCAGATCGGCGGCGAAGGCGGTGAGAGGGAGGAGGAGGAAGCAGACGAAGCTCAGCAAGACGCCAACGAAGGCGTTCTGGCGCGCGCCCCTATATCCTGCCGGACATCTCCCCCACTTGGGGGAAGATTGACGGCTCGACCACCAGCCCTCCCTTTCAGACGTTGGGGAATGGCGAAGGCGAACGCGACGAACAATCTCCCCCCCAGGGGGGGAGATGTCCGGCAGGACAGCGGGGGGCGCGAAGGAACGCAAGGCTGGCAAGCTCGGTAAACTAACTCGTCGTTCAACCGCCCTGCTTCGTGCCGAAATCGACCTTCGGCGGCTGCATCTTGTCTTCCTCCACGGTGAAGTTAGCGAAGGGCTCGTTGCTGCGGAACCAGAAGGTCGCCCACAACACCGACGGGAAGGTCTTCAGCGTCAAATTGTAATCCTTGACCGCCTGGATGTAGTCGCGGCGCGCCACCGCAATGCGGTTCTCGGTGCCTTCGAGCTGCGCCTGCAGCGCCAGGAAGTTCTGGTTGGCCTTGAGGTCGGGATAGGCTTCCGACACCGCGATCAGCCGCGACAGCGCGCTGGTCAGCCCGGCCTGGGCATCCTGGAACTTCTTGAGGGCCTCGGGATCCTTCAGCGTTTCCGGCGTCACCGTGATCTGCGTCGCCTTGGCGCGCGCCTCGACCACGGCGTCCAGCGTGTCCTTCTCATGCGCAGCATAGCCCTTGACCGTCTCGACCAGATTGGGGATCAAGTCGGCGCGGCGCTGGTACTGGTTCAGCACCTCGCTCCAGGCCGCCTTGGCGTTTTCCTCCGCCGTCGGGATGGTGTTGTAGCCACAGCCGGCAAGCAGCGGCAGCACGATGGCCATCATCAGAATGGCCGGCAGATGGCGGAAGATGGAGGGGGAAGAGAGGCTCTGGGCAAGCATGATTTGGGTCCCTCGTCGGAAGTTGCACGCGAAGCATTACCACAATCCGCGTGCAAGAAAATGACCCGGCCGGAAAGCTTCCACTGCCATCCCGCTGCCCTGCAGGCAGGCCCTGTGAATGGCCGGGCGAACAGGCTAAGGTCCCGGCTGAACAGGACATTGCCATGGCCGAGCGCCAGGACAGCGACAAAGAATCGCGCCGTATTCTCGAGCGCGTGGAGCGGGAGACGAACCCGGGCGGCACGTCGTTCATCGCCCGGGCGGCGAAAGGCGCGCGCGACCATGTCAACGCCGCGGACGCCGACCGTTCGGACCGGATCGACTATTGGGGCACCCGCATCGGCAGGGTGCTGGGGCTCGTCATCGCCTTCGGCCTGCTGGCCTGGCTGGTGTATTTCGCCACGCGTGGCGGTTAGGACCGGACATCCATGAATGCTGAAAAAGCCGGCGCGCCGCGCGCGGTCATCGTCATCTCCAGCCATGTCGCGCGCGGCTCTGTCGGCAACCGCGCCGCCGTTTTTGCGCTGGAGACACTGGGCTTCCCGGTCTGGGCGGTGCCGACCATCGTCCTGCCCTGGCATCCAGGCCACGGCCGGGCAACCCGCATCGTGCCGCCGCTCGACCAGTTCAAGGCGCTGATGGCCGATCTCGAGCGCGCGCCCTGGCTGGGCGAGGTCGGCGCGGTGCTGTCTGGCTATCTGGGCGAGGCCGGCCAGGCCGAGGCCGTCGCCTCGCTGGTCACCGCCGTCCGGGAGAGGACGCCGAACGCCCTCTATATCTGCGATCCGGTGATGGGCGATTCCGGCGGGCTCTACGTGCCGGAGCCGACAGCGGCGGCCTTGCGCGACCGGTTGATGCCGATCGCCGACATCGCCACGCCCAACCGCTACGAGCTGGAATGGATGGCCGGGGCACCGCTTGCCGACCTGAAATCGGTGATGGCGGCAGCCCTTCACGCCGGTCCCTCGACCATGCTGGTCACCTCCGCGCCTTCGATGATGGCCGGCGGTACCGGCAACCTCCTGCTCGATTCCAGGCAGGCGTTGCTTGCCGAGCACCGCCTCATCGACAAGCCGCCGAACGGGCTGGGCGACCTGACGGCCGCCGTCTATCTGGCGCGCATCCTCTCCGGCCAGCCGCCGATCAAGGCGCTGCAGTCGACCACGGCCGCCGTCTACGAGATCCTGGCGCGGACCGCCAAACGCGGCGGCGACGAACTGCAGCTCGAGACCGACGCGCAGAGCCTGTCGCATCCGATGGCGATGGTGCAGCTGCGCCACCTCCTGCACCCGGAGCGGGACAAGCGGGCGTGACGGCCGGCGTGCTGGTCGGCGTCGACGGCTGCAAGGCCGGCTGGATCGCCGTCCATCGTCATCCGGATGCCGCTCCGTCGATCTCCGTCTTTCCAGGCTTTGCCGCTTTGCTCGCCGCATTGCCCGCCGGCGGCGCCACGATCGCCGTCGACATGCCGATCGGCCTCCCCGACTTCTCGCAAAGGGGAGGACGCGGCCCGGAGGCGATCGTGCGGCCGCTGCTTGGGCAGCGCCAATCGAGCGTGTTCTCGATCCCCTCGCGCGCGGCGCTCTATGCCGAGACGGACGGCTTCACCACGGTCGAGGCCTGGTACGCCGCGCATCGCCGCGCCAGCGAGGTCGCCAAGGCGAGTTCCGATCCGCCGCGCGGCGTCTCGATCCAGGCCTTCGGCATCTTTGCCAAGATCCGCGAGATCGATGCCCTGCTGATCGCGCGGCCGGAGTTGCGCGGCCGCGTCTTCGAATCGCACCCCGAGGTCGCCTTCTGCCGGCTGAATGGCGGCCAGGCCATGGCGCTGCCGAAGAAGGTCAAGGGCGCGATCAACCTCGCCGGGATGGAGGAACGCAAGGCGCTGCTATGCCGGCATGGCTATGAAAAGAGCTTCCTCGATCAGCCGGCACCGAAGGGAGCCGCCGCCGATGATTTTCTCGACGCGGCAGCGATGATGCTGATTGCCGGCCGCATCGCCAGTGGCGAGGCAAGGCCGAATCCGGACCCGCCGCTGTCGGATCGTTTTGGCATTCCAGTCGCCATCTGGGCATAGAGCGACAGGTTGAGCCATGTCCGCCGCATCGCGATTGCGACGGAGCCATCCGCAATTCGGCATTGCTCGCGACCGGCTTTTGCCGTTAGAGGCTTCTCCAGACTGAAAGTGCCGCATCCAACCCGGAAAGGGTCCAGACGCCGCCCATGCCCCATCTTCCCGAACATCTGCTCAACGGCTATCGCAATTTCATGAACGGCCGCTATCCGGCCGAAAGCGGGCGCTACCGCTCTCTGGCGCGCGAAGGCCAGGCGCCCGAGACGATGATCGTCGCCTGCTGCGATTCGCGCTCCGCCCCTGAGGCGATCTTCGATGCCGGCCCGGGCGAGTTGTTCGTGCTGCGCAATGTCGGCAATCTGGTGCCGCCCTATGCGCCGGACGGCGAATTCCATTCGACCTCCGCCGCGCTCGAATTCGCGGTGCAGAGCCTGAAGGTAAAGAACATCGTGGTGATGGGCCACGGCCGCTGCGGCGGTATCCGCGCGGCACTCGACCCGAATTCCGCGCCGCTCTCGCCAGGCGACTTCATCGGCAAGTGGATGAGCCTGATCGCGCCCGCCGCCGAGACCGTGTCGTCCAGCACCTTCATGACGGCGACCGAGCGCCAGACCGCCCTGGAGCGCATCTCGATCCGCTACTCGATCGCCAACTTGCGGACCTTCCCTTGCGTCTCCATCCTCGAAGGCAAGGGCAGGTTGTCGCTGCACGGCGCCTGGTTCGACATCTCGACAGGCGAGCTGTGGGTGATGAACAAGGAGACCGGCGATTTCGAGCGGCCGGATCTGGGGTGAGGCCCGCGATGCGGATCGTTTCCCAGGGAACCGCGATAGCCGCCGCGCTGTTCTTTTCGGTCCTCGCCGCCCGCGCCGATGACGGCGCGCTGATCGACCGCTGGTATTCGGCGCTGCTCGTCGCCGACCGGACGGAGCTCTCGGATTTGCTTGCCGACGACGTGCGC
>NZ_RZSG01001289.1:0-908 GCF_003997725.1 Mesorhizobium sp. M4A.F.Ca.ET.050.02.1.1 | reverse complement strand
CTTCAGACGCTTCCAGGCATCCTCGGGGTGCGGATCGTAGGTCTGGCGCGAGGTCAGCACCTCCATTTCCTCGTTGAGCCAATGGGCGCGGTTCTCGCGCTTGAGCTCGGCGCTGAGCTTCCTGTAGACCTCAATCAGATGGGTCACGTCGGCGAGCGCGTAGTCGAGCTGCTTGTCGGAGAGCGGCCGGTGGCGCCAGTCAGTGAAACGCGAGGATTTGTCGAGCCGGGCACCGGTGATGCGCTGCACCAGCTGGTCGTAGGAGACGCTGTCGCCGAAGCCGCAGACCATCGCCGCCACCTGGGTGTCGAACACCGGGTGCGGCATGAGATCGCCGAGATGGACGATGATTTCGATGTCCTGGCGCGCGGCGTGGAAGACCTTGACCACGGCCTCGTTGGCCATCAGCCGGAAGAACGGTTTCAGGTCGATGTCGGGCGCGAGCGGGTCGATCAGCGCGGTCAGGCCGGGCGAGGCCATCTGGATCAGGCACAGGATCGGCCAAAATGTCGTCTCGCGGATGAACTCGGTATCGACGGTGACGAATTCCGACTTTTCGAACGCGGCGATGGCGCTCTCGAGCTCAGCTTGGGTGGTGATGACGTGCATCAAATCGCTTTTAAGAACAAATTAGGTCCCTTTCAATTTCAGCCGCGGGCGCTTTCGTCAAGCCGCCGCAAGGTCATGGCTCGCTCGATCCATCGGAATCGCCGCTGCGCCGCGCCAGCCGCGCGAACACCGTCGATGTGCGCAAGAGCGCGGTGAATGGGCTGCGTCTGTCGGCCGGCACGCCGGAGCGCACCTGCATGCGGTAGAGGATGACGAGGATCAGCACCGCATAGACGACGGCGCTGAACACAAACAGGGCGCCCGGTCCGAAATATTGCATCGCCGCCGAGGCCGCGAAC
>NZ_RZSG01001288.1:0-910 GCF_003997725.1 Mesorhizobium sp. M4A.F.Ca.ET.050.02.1.1 | reverse complement strand
GCGTGGCGCCGGTGTCGATCAGGCCGTCAATCTGGCGGCCGTTGAGCTTGAAGCCGGAGGTGAAGTGTCCGCGCGCGTCGGCGCTGACCACGACCTTGCGGCCGAGCGGCAGTGCTGTCGCCGGCTTGTCGGGAACCGAGGCAAGGTTCAGGGCGGGCTGGGGCTCGGTGACTGGCTTGGAGGCGACTGCCGGTTTCAACAGGCCGTCGAGCATGTGCGGGTTCGACTGATAAAGGATCGGGATCGATGCCGATGTTCCGGCAAAGACGCCAAGGATGAGAAGCTTGCGCAGCATGGGACCGGCCTGTTTGAAGGCCGATCCTTAATCCCGACATGGTGTTTTCGTCTATAACGTGGGCCGAAACCGCGGCTTTGCGTAAACGGGCGGTAAACGGCGCGCTACTTGGTGCCGTACATGCGGTCGCCGGCATCGCCGAGGCCGGGCATGATGTAGCCCTTGTCGTTCAACTGGCGATCGATGGAGGCGGTGAAGACGGGAACGTCGGGATGCGCCTTGGTGAAGCGCTCGATGCCCTCGGGCGCTGCCAGCAGGCACAGGAAGCGGATGTTGGTGGCGCCGCGTCCCTTCAGCTTGTCGATCGCCGCGATCGCCGAATTTGCGGTGGCGAGCATCGGATCGACGACGATCACCAGCCGGTCGGCGAGATCGCTCGGCGCCTTGAAGAAATATTCGACAGCCTCCAGTGTGTCGTGGTCGCGGTAAAGCCCGATATGGGCGACGCGCGCCGCCGGAACCAGGTCGAGCAGGCCTTCGAGCAGGCCGTTGCCGGCGCGCAGCACCGAGGCGAAGACCAGTTTCTTGCCCTCGAGCGTCGGCGCCTCCATCGTTTCGATGGGCGTCTCGATCTCGGTCGTCGTCAGCTCGAGATTGCGCGTGACCTCATAGCCC
>NZ_RZSG01001287.1:0-926 GCF_003997725.1 Mesorhizobium sp. M4A.F.Ca.ET.050.02.1.1 | reverse complement strand
CCTGGGACTGGTCGAAGGCTTTCGACCGTTCCGCCCCATGCGGCCCACTGGTCCCGGCGCAGAAGTCCGGCCATCCCTCGAAAGGCCGAATTTGGCTCGCCGTCGACGGCGAGGTCCGGCAGGATGCCGACCTTGCCGAGCTGATCTGGCCGCTTGCCGACATCGTCTCGATCTGCAGCGAGGCGGTGACGCTCGAGCCGGGAGACCTGATCTTCACCGGCACGCCGGCCGGCGTCGGCGCGGTCGGGCCGGGCGAAACGATGACCGGCGGCGTCGAAGGCATCGGCGCCATCGAAATCACCATCGGTCAACCGACGACGTGAAGCGATGAGCGACCTAATCCTCCATAACTACTACCGCTCCTCCACCTCCTACCGCGTGCGCATCGCGCTGGAGATGAAGGGCCTCAGTTACGATTACGTGCCGCACCATCTGCGCCACGGCGAGCACCTCGAAGCCACCTATCTCGCGGTCAATCCGCAAGGGCTGGTGCCGGCGCTGATCCTTGGCGACGGCCGGCTTTTGACGCAGTCGCTGGCGATCATCGAATATCTCGACGAGACCGTGCCCGAGCCGCCGCTTCTGCCGAAGGACGCGCGCGGCCGGGCGCGCGTCAGAATGCTGGCGCAGATGATCGCCTGCGACATCCATCCGGTGAACAATCTGCGCGTGCTGACCTCGCTGCGCACGCTGTTCGGCGCCGGCGACCAGGATGTCGTCAACTGGTTCCGGCACTGGGTGAACGAAGGGTTTCAGCCGCTTGAGACGATTCTCGCTTCAGCGCCCGAGACCGGCACCTTCTGTCACGGCGACACGCCCGGCCTTGCAGATATCTGCCTCGCCGCCCAGGTCACCAACAATGCCCGCTTCGGCGTCGACATGGCGCCCTACCCGGTGATCTCGCGGATCCACGCCGCCTGCATGGC
>NZ_RZSG01001286.1:0-926 GCF_003997725.1 Mesorhizobium sp. M4A.F.Ca.ET.050.02.1.1 | reverse complement strand
ACAGTATAGGCGCCGGTCGCCGGGTCCGTCACATGCACGGTGAACAGCGCCGTGCCGATGCGGTCGCCGCTGGTGGTGGTCGCCGTCAGCGTGTGGGTGCCGGCATCCCAGCTGTAGGCAACGTTCTCCTGGCCGACCGTGCCGGTCGTGCCGTTGAGCGCCGCGAAGGAGAAGCCGTTGGCGCCGGCGCCGTCGCCGCCGACGCTGCCGCCGAGCGTGCCCGAGAAGGTCGCTTCGTTGTTGTCGCCATCGGTGTTCGGCACCGCAATGTCGCCCGTTGTGCTCGCCGCATTGCCGCCGGCAAGCCCGTCATCGTCGACCGAGGCCGCGGCCGTGCCGCTCGTCGGCGTGTTGGCGTCGGTGACGGCAAAGCTGATGCCGGCCGTTGCCGTATCGCCGTCGCTGTCGGTCACCGTGTAGGTTGCCGAGGCCGCGCCCGTGCCGATGACCGGGCTGTCGGCGGTGAAGGAATAGCTGCCATCGGCCTTGACCTTGATGGAGCCGTCGCCGATGTCGATCGCCTGCGAGTAGCCGTCCTGGCCGAAAACCAGCAGCGTGCCGTCGATATGGGTCACCGTGGCGCCGTCGGCACCGGCGACGAAGTCCAGCGTGCCGGTCAGCGTCGCGCCTTCGGCAACGTTCTGCGAGCCCTCGGCCGAAGCCGTCGGTGCGTCGTCGTTGAAGGTGATGGTCAGCGTGCCAGGCGCCGTCGAGCCGTCGGCATCGGTGATGACATAGCCGAGATCGACGCTCGCATTGTTCTCGTCGTTCGGGCCCTGCGCCTGCAGCACGTTGTCGAGCAGAGCCACAGTATAGGCGCCGGTCGCCGGGTCCGTCACATGCACGGTGAACAGCGCCGTGCCGATGCGGTCGCCGCTGGTGGTGGTCGCCGTCAGCGTGTGGGTGCCGGCATCCCAGCTGTAGGC
>NZ_RZSG01001285.1:0-929 GCF_003997725.1 Mesorhizobium sp. M4A.F.Ca.ET.050.02.1.1 | reverse complement strand
ATGTATATACATAATTGCCATCTAATCAAACGGAAAAGATGATGGCGGCAGAAATCAAAAGCCGGGCAGGGGGCCTTCACCTTTGGCGCAATGCGCGCCTGGCGACGATGGCCGAAGGCGCGCCGGGACTGGGCATCGCCGAAAGGGGCGCAGTCGTCGCGCGCGACGGCCTGATCACCTATGCCGGGCCGGAAGCCGATCTGCCGGCGGCGCTTGCCCAGGGCGCTGACATCACCGACTGCGAAGGCCGCTGGGTCACGCCCGGCCTGGTCGATTGCCACACCCATCTCGTCTACGCCGGCAACCGCGCCAACGAGTTCGAGATGCGGCTGGCCGGCGCCACCTATGAAGAGGTGGCCAAAGCCGGCGGCGGAATCGTTTCCTCGGTGAAGTCATTGCGTTCCGCCAGCGAGGACGAACTGGTAGCCCAGACATTGCCGCGCCTCGACGCGCTGATGGCCGAGGGTGTCACCACGATCGAAGTGAAGTCGGGCTATGGCCTTGACGTCGACAATGAGAAGAAGTCGCTGCGTGCCGCGCGGCGACTCGGTGACAAACGCTCGGTGACGGTCCGCACGACATGCCTCGCCGCCCATGCGCTGCCGCCGGAGGCCAAGGGCGACAAGGACGCCTTCATCGATCTCGTCGCGAGCGAGATCATGCCCGCCGTGGCCGCGGAAGGCCTGGCCGACGCGATTGACGGTTTCTGCGAGGGCATTGCCTTTTCACCGGAGCAGATGGCGCGCGTCTTCGACAAGGCCAAGACGCTCGGCCTGCCCGTAAAACTCCACGCCGACCAGCTCTCCAACCTGCATGGCGCCGAGCTTGCCGCGCGTTACGGCGCGCTGTCGGCCGACCATCTCGAATACACCGACGAGGCGGGCGCGGCGGCGATGGCCAGGGCCGGAACCGTGGCGACGATCCTGCCC
>NZ_RZSG01001284.1:0-929 GCF_003997725.1 Mesorhizobium sp. M4A.F.Ca.ET.050.02.1.1 | reverse complement strand
CAGCGGGCCGAAGAAGGCGGTCTCAAGCTGCCGCCGGCAGGCGCCAGCGACCTAGCCGGCCTGCCACTCGACGAGCTGCTGAAAGCTCTTGTCAACGCGAGCAGGCCGAAGCGCCGCACAAACGGCAAGAACGCCGATTTCACGCTGCGATCGAACGAGATCGGGCGCATCGAGGCCAAGCTCGCCAACACCGAGCAGCAGCTCGTCGCCCTCGAAGCCCGCCGGGCCGACGTCGACGTGCTCGACGACAAGGCGTTGAACCACTACCAGCGGCAGCTCACCGACGCCCAGCAGACGGTCCTGACGCTGCGCGCCGCTCGTGACGCCAAGGTGGCCGCCCATGAGCGCGAGACCGCCGCCGAAGCCCGGCAGGCCTTCGGAGAGACCACATGCGCGACGATCGCCAACAGCGCCGCCGCCTACACCAGCACCCTCGAAGAGCTTGCCATTGCCGTGGCTAAGATCGCCACTCTGAAAGCCGACCTCGACGAGCACAAACAGACCCTCGAAGGTGCGGCCCTCAACGCCATCCAGCGCGGCCGGCCCGATCTGGCCCACGACGTCCCCGAGCTGATCCGGCGCGCCGTCAATCGCGAAATCGCCCCCAAGGCGCTCGCCAGCTCGGTCAAGCTGCCCGAGCGTTACGGCGAGACCGACGAGCAGTGGCATGCGCGCCTGTTCCAGACGCTCCAGCAGCACGCCGAAGGCCGCATCCGTGGTGACGATCGCGACCAGCGGAACCTTCGCCACGACCGGCCGCGCATTGAACGGGCTAAGGCGCTCGACGTAGAGCGCCGCGACGACGAGGACGACGCCGCCTACGGCCTGCGTCTGTTCGCGCACCTCGCCGAAAACCTGCCCTGCAGGCAGGCCGAAGGCGAGACCGACGCCGAGCACAACGCCCGGCTCTTCGAAACACTGGCCAAGAC
>NZ_RZSG01001283.1:0-931 GCF_003997725.1 Mesorhizobium sp. M4A.F.Ca.ET.050.02.1.1 | reverse complement strand
TCGAGATCGTGCGCGCCGACGGCCAGATGGTGCGCGAGATCCGCCCGCTGGTCAGAATCAACGTCGCGGTCGTGGTCGGCAGCGGCGACCGCCAGGAGAGCGGCTCCTACGGCATGGGCGGCCGCAAGAGTTTTGGCGAATTCCTGGTCGAGGAGAGCTGGAAGCACGCCGCCAAGGAGGCGTTGCGCCAGGCGCTGGTCAATCTAGAGGCCGTGCCGGCGCCGGCCGGCACATTCGACATCGTGCTGTCCAGCGGCTGGCCTGGCGTCATGCTGCACGAAGCCGTCGGCCACGGACTGGAGGGCGACTTCAACCGCAAGAAGACTTCTGCCTTCGCCGGGCTGATGGGCCAGCAGGTGGCGGCGAAAGGCGTCACCGTCGTCGACGACGGCACGCTACCCGAACGGCGCGGCTCGCTGACCGTCGACGACGAGGGCACGCCCTCGGCGCGCAACGTGCTGATCGAGGACGGCAAGCTGGTCGGCTACATGCAGGATCGCCAGAACGCGCGGCTGATGGGCATGAAGGCGACCGGCAATGGAAGGCGCGAAGGCTATGCGCACCAGCCGATGCCGCGCATGACCAACACCTACATGACCGCCGGCGAAATGCAGCCGGAAGAGATCATCGCCTCGGTCAAGAACGGCATCTATGCCGTCTCCTTCGGCGGCGGCCAGGTCGACATCACGTCGGGCAAATTCGTGTTCGGCTGCACCGAGGCGTACATGATCGAGGACGGCAAGGTAACGCAGCCGATCAAGGGCGCGATGCTGATCGGCAACGGGCCGGACGCCATGCACCGCGTCACCATGGTCGGCAACGACATGAAGCTCGACAACGGCATCGGCATGTGCGGCAAGGCCGGACAAGGCGTGCCGGTGGGTGTCGGCCAGCCGCATCTGAGGATGAACCAGATGACGGTGGGCGGCAC
>NZ_RZSG01001282.1:0-935 GCF_003997725.1 Mesorhizobium sp. M4A.F.Ca.ET.050.02.1.1 | reverse complement strand
GGCTGCCCTGGGTCAGGACACGGCTGCGCGACATAGAGCCGAACACCCCGAGCCGCTCCTGGATCAGGACCGGCACCGCCACGGACCAGCCGAGCCATAGGATGATGCCCGGAACGAGCAAGGCGATAGCGGCAAACCCGGCGCCAAGACCGACCAGAATGCCTATCCCCAGGGTCGGCAGCAGGTAGCGTATCGCGATCGTGATGCAATCGCCGAAGGATGGTGGCTTGCCGTTCAGATCCTCGATAGTTGCCCTCACAAGCGCCGACTGAAGCAGCAGCGCGCAAATGAAGGATACCAGTCCGGCGACGATGCTGACCCAGGAATTGCGGAACATCGCTTCAGGATCGGCCGCCGCGCCAGGGTCGGTCTGCAGCATCACGTCCACGCGCGATTCGGTCCAAAGTTGCGCGAGAAGCGCCGGCAAGCCGGAGAACAGCGCGGCAAGGCCGACATATAGTCCTATGTTGCGGCCAATCACGGAAAAGGTGTTGTTGAACACCCTGCCGATCTGGAATTTCTCAGGCCGTGTCAGTGTCGTTGAAGTCATAAGGCACCCCCTTTTAACCACCACCGCATAATGGCTGGTTCTCACGATAGTAGATGTGACAAGATTAACAGTTGGCGTCCAGCCCACTTGCAATTGTCTTGCCGCATTGCCAGTGTCGACGCTGCGGGTTTGCAGGGGAGCAAATGGGTGGCAGTTGCACAGCCGGGCAGAGTGGACGCCGAATGGCTGGCGAAAGTGCACAAGCAGCTGCTGGCCGACACGTCCATCCAGTTCGACCTGCCGGCCTTCGCGCAGCCCCAACCTCCGGCCTGGCTGAAGCCGCTGCTGGATTTCCTGGCGCAGCTTGGCCCCTATATGATCTACTTGTTCTGGGGCGCGGTGATATCGGGCGCCGCGATTATCCTGTTCCTTATCGTCCTGGAGG
>NZ_RZSG01001281.1:0-940 GCF_003997725.1 Mesorhizobium sp. M4A.F.Ca.ET.050.02.1.1 | reverse complement strand
CCACGAGCTCGCGCCGCTCGGCGTTGGCCGGTTTTTTGGCCAGCA
The DNA here is from genome assembly GCF_003997725.1 of Mesorhizobium sp. M4A.F.Ca.ET.050.02.1.1. NCBI lineage: Bacteria > Pseudomonadati > Pseudomonadota > Alphaproteobacteria > Hyphomicrobiales > Phyllobacteriaceae > Mesorhizobium > Mesorhizobium sp. M4A.F.Ca.ET.050.02.1.1. The sequence continues at coordinate 895 of NZ_RZSG01001281.1, read as the reverse complement.
CATGCAGCGGCTCGGCGACCAGTTTCTCGACCTTCTGGCGCGGATCGAAGGAGCCGTAGGGGTCCTGGAATACGACCTGCATGTCGCGCCGCACCGGCTTCAGCTCCGCCTCGCTGCTGCCGGTGATGGTCTCGTCGCAGAAACGGATCGTTCCCGAGGTCGATTTGTCCAGCGCCAGGATCATGCGGGCAAGCGTGGACTTGCCGCAGCCTGAACGTCCGACCAGGGCCACCGACTGGCCAGGTTCTATCGACAGCGAGACGTCGTCGACGGCGCGGAAGGGAGCGGCGCGCCGGAACAGCGAGCTGCGTCGTCCCGGATAGTCGCGGGTCACCCCTTCGACTTGCAGCAGGGGCCTGGCCGAGCCGGCGACGTGGGTTCGGGGGCGGGCCGGCACATGCATGGAAGCCTGCGCCAGCTGACGCGTGTAAGGATGGAGCTGCTCAGACAGCGTGCGTGCCGTGTCGCCGGCTTCCATCACCTCGCCATGGCGCAGGATGGTGATCTTGTCGGCCATCTCGGTCACCACCGCGAGGTCGTGCGAGATCAGCAGCAGGCCCATGCGGTTTTCCGCCACGAGGTCGCGCAACAGATCGAGGATCTGCGCCTGCAGCACCACATCGAGCGCCGTGGTCGGCTCGTCGGCGATCAGGAGCTTGGGTTTCAGCGCGCAGGCGATTGCAATGACGACGCGCTGGCGCTGGCCGCCGGACAGCTCGTGCGGATAGCGCGACAGCGGGAATTTTGCCTCGGGCAGGCCGACCCGGTCGAGCACCTTGCGCGCCCGCTCCTCGGCTTCGGCGCGGCTTGCCTTGGTATGCCAGCGGATGCCTTCGGCGACCTGCTCGCCGATCGTCTTGACCGGATTGAGCGCCGTCATCGGCTCCTGGAACAC
>NZ_RZSG01001280.1:0-944 GCF_003997725.1 Mesorhizobium sp. M4A.F.Ca.ET.050.02.1.1 | reverse complement strand
CCTTCGCTTCGGCTTCTCCAGCAGCGCGACGGCCTCGACATGCGGCGACCACAGGAACTGGTCGATCGGCGTCACGCTCTTCAGCGTGTAGCCGCCGTCGATCAGGATGCGCAGATCCCGCGCCAGCGTCACCGGGTTACAGGATACGGCGGCCACCAGCGGCACGTCCGAGCGGGCGATCTGCTTCGACTGATCCTCGGCTCCCGCGCGCGGCGGATCGAAGACCAGGCCGTCGAAGGCATTCAGCTCCTTGAAAGTCAGCGGCCGCCGGAACAGGTCGCGGCGCTCGCTGGTCACCCGCTTCAGGCCGCTGGCGAAGCGGAAGGCGCGGTCGAGCGCGGCAAGCGCCGGCGCATCGCCTTCGACGGCATGGACCTCCGACTTGGCGGCCAGGCGCAGCGCGAAGCTGCCGCAGCCGGCGAACAGGTCGGCGAGCCTTTTCGCACGGGAAAGGTGCTCGCCGACGAGGCCGGCCATGGCCTGCTCGGCCGCTTCGGTCGCCTGCAGGAAGGCGCCCGGCGGCACGGCGACAGGCACACCCCCGAACTGCACGACCGGCTTCCTCGGCTCGACGACGATCTCGCCGTCGACGGAAAGCCTGGCCAATCCCTCGGCAAGAACGAAGTTCGACGCGATGCGGCGCTGGTTCTCGCCGAGCTTGCCGGCATCCTGAACCGCGACATCGAGGCCGGAAGCGGTCACGGTGACGGTCATGTGGAAGGGTTTTGGCGTGGCTGCGACCAGCCCGGCCAGCCTTCGCAGGCGATCGAGCGCGGAAACGATCGCCGGCAGCGAGATCGGGCATTCCTCGATCGGGATGATCTCCGAGGAGAGCGCGCGCACGAAGCCAAACAGCATGCCGGCCTCGGTGCGTCTGGCGCTGAAGACGACCCGACGGCGAGTCTCGGGCGCGCAAGCCACCAGTGCATCGACCTCGCAGGCAA
>NZ_RZSG01000127.1:1953-11356 GCF_003997725.1 Mesorhizobium sp. M4A.F.Ca.ET.050.02.1.1 | reverse complement strand
GATCTCGACCCGGAAGCCTATGCCGGGCAGGCCATCGGCTGGGTCGAGGCCGGCGCCCATATCGTCGGCGGCTGCTGCGAGGTCGGCCCCGCCCATATCGCTGCCCTACGCGGCCGGCTCGAGCAGGCCGGTCACAAAATCTCGGGAGTTCCGTAATGCCCAGACCCTCATCGCGCATTGCCGGCATCGTGCCCTCGGGCAAGGACGGATGGGAGGTGCATTTCTCGGCCTGGACCCGCAAGCAGGCCGGCGAGGACATCATCATGCTTTCGGTCGGCGACCACGACTTCGACACGCCTTCGGAAACCATTGAGGCCTGCGTGACTGCGGTTCGGGCCAGCAACCACCACTACACGCCCCTTCCCGGCCAGCCGCGCCTGCGCAAGGCGATGGCGGCGGCCTCGACCGCCTGCGCCGGCGTCGTGACGGAGCCCGACCAGGTCATCGCCACGCCGGGCGGACAGGCGGCGCTCTATGCCGCCGTGCAGGCCGTGCTCGACCCCGGCGATCACGCCATCGTCGTCGCGCCCTATTACGCCACCTATCCCAATACCTTCAGCGCCGCCGGCGCCGACTTCACCGTTGTCGAGACGCCGGCCGAGGACGGCTTCCAGCCACGCGCCGAGATGATCCGCGCCGCACTGCGGCCCAACACGCGCGCTATTCTGATCAACACGCCGAACAACCCGACCGGCGCGGTCTATTCGCGCGAGCGGCTGGAGGACCTGGCCAAAGTCTGCCGGGAGCATGATCTCTGGCTGCTGTCGGACGAAGTCTACTGGACGCTGGGTGGCGGCGAGCACATCTCGCCGCGTTCCCTGCCCGGCATGGCGGAGCGCACGTTGGTCATCAATTCCATGTCGAAGAGCCACGGCATGACCGGCTGGCGCATGGGCTGGCTGACCGGCCCCAGGGAAATGATCGCGCTGCTCATCAACCTCAACCTGGTGACGACCTACGGCCTGCCGGCCTTCATCTCGATCGCCTGCGCCGAAGCGCTCGAAAACGGCTACGGCGTCAAGGCGATTGCCGAGCGTTACGCCGCGCGGCGCACGCTGTTCCTCGAAGCGATCCGCGGCATGAACGACGTCACCGTGCGCGGCTCCGAGGGCGGCATGTATGTCATGCTCGACATTTCGGCGATCGAGCCTGACGACGAGAAGTTCGCCTGGGCGCTGCTCGACAAGGAACGGGTCGGCGTCATGCCGGGTTCGAGCTTCGGCGAGGCCGCCGCCGGCCACATCCGCGTCAGCCTGTGCCAGCCCGAGCCCATCCTCAAGGAGGCAGCGCTTCGCCTGCGCCGCTTCGCTTCCGCCTACCGCCGCGAGGCCGCATGAGCAAAAGCATTCCCGGCAAAGCCATTCCCAACAAGGCAAGGGCCGTCATCATCGGCGGCGGCGTCTCCGGCTGCTCGGTCGCCTATCACCTGGCCAAGCTGGGGTGGACCGACATCGTGCTGCTCGAACGCAAGCAGCTCACCTGCGGCACGACCTGGCATGCAGCGGGTCTGATCGGCCAGTTGCGCGCCTCGCAGAACATGACGCGGTTGGCGAAATATTCGGCCGACCTCTACGTCAAGCTCGAGGCCGAGACCGATGTCGGCACCGGCATGCGCCAGGTCGGCTCGATCACCGTCGCACTGACCGAGGAGCGCAAGCACGAAATCTACCGGCAGGCGTCTCTCGCCCGGGCGTTCAATGTCGACGTGCGCGAGATTTCGCCCCGCGAAGTCAAGGAGACGTACCCGCATCTCAATGTGTCCGACGTGGTCGGCGCCGTGCACCTGCCGCTCGACGGCCAATGCGATCCGGCCAACATCGCCATGGCGCTAGCCAAGGGCGCGCGCCAGCGCGGCGCTGCCATCGTCGAGAACGTCAAGGTCACCAAGGTCCACACCAAGGACGGCCGCGTCTCCGGCGTGTCCTGGGCACAGGGCGAGGAGCAAGGCACGATCGAGACCGACATCGTCATCAACTGCGCAGGCATGTGGGCACGCGAGCTCGGCCGACAGAACGGCGTCACCATCCCGCTGCACGCCTGCGAGCATTTCTATCTCGTCACTGAGCCGATCCCAGGGCTGACCCGCCTGCCGGTGCTGCGCGTGCCGGACGAGTGCGCCTACTACAAGGAGGACGCAGGCAAGATGATGCTCGGCGCTTTCGAGCCCGTTGCAAAGCCGTGGGGCATGGACGGCATTCGCGAGGATTTCTGCTTCGACCAGCTGCCCGAGGACATGGACCATTTCGAGCCCATCCTCGAAATGGGCGTCAACCGCATGCCGATGCTCGGCACCGCCGGCATCCATACCTTCTTCAACGGCCCGGAAAGTTTCACGCCGGACGACCGCTACTATCTCGGCGAGGCGCCGGAGCTTTCCGGCTACTGGATGGCGACCGGCTACAATTCGATCGGCATCGTGTCTTCCGGCGGCGCCGGCATGGCGCTGGCGCAATGGATCAATGACGGCGAAGCTCCCTTCGATCTCTGGGAGGTCGATATCCGGCGCGCCCAGCCCTTCCAGAAGAACCGCCGCTATCTCAAGGAGCGCGTCTCCGAAACGCTCGGCCTGCTCTATGCCGACCATTTCCCCTATCGCCAGATGGCGACGTCACGGGGCGTGCGCCGCTCGCCCTTGCACGAGCATCTGAAGGCGCGCGGCGCTGTGTTCGGAGAAGTGGCGGGCTGGGAGCGCGCCAACTGGTTCGCCCGCGACGGCCAGGAGCGCGAGTACCGCTATTCGTGGAAACGGCAGAACTGGTTCGACAACCAGCGCGAGGAACATCTCGCGGTCCGCGACGGCGTCGGGCTTTTCGACATGACCTCCTTCGGCAAGATCCGTGTCGAAGGCCGCGACGCCTGCGCCTTGCTGCAAAGGCTCTGCGCCAACGACATGGACGTCGCTCCGGGCAAGATCGTCTACACGCAGATGCTCAACGCCAAGGGCGGCATCGAGAGCGACCTGACGGTGACGCGGCTTTCGGAAACGGCCTATTTCCTCGTCGTGCCCGGCGCCACTCTGCAGCGTGACCTTGCCTGGCTGAGGCGGCATGTCGCCGACGAGTTCGTCGTCATCACCGATGTGACCGCGGCCGAGGCCGTGCTCTGCCTGATGGGTCCAGAGTCGCGAAAGCTGATCCAGAAGTTGAGCCCCAACGATTTTTCCAATGAGGGGAACCCCTTCGGCACCTTCCACGAGATCGAGATCGGCATGGGGCTCGCCCGCGCCCACCGCGTCACCTATGTCGGCGAGCTCGGCTGGGAGCTCTATGTCTCGACCGAGCAGGCGGCGCACGTGTTCGAGGCAATCTCTGACGCCGGCGCGGAGGTCGGCCTGAAGCTTTGCGGTCTGCACACCCTGGATTCCTGCCGCATCGAAAAAGCCTTCCGCCATTTCGGCCACGACATCACCGACGAGGACAACGTGCTGGAGGCTGGCCTCGGCTTCGCGGTGAAGACGAGCAAAGCCGACTTCATCGGCCGCGATGCGGTGCTCAGGAAGAAGGAGGCTGGCCTCGACCGTCGACTGGTGCAGTTCCGTCTCAAGGACCCGCGACCCCTGCTCTTCCACAACGAGGCGATCTTGCGCGACGGCAAGATCGTCGGTCCGATCACCTCCGGCAATTACGGCCACCATCTCGGCGGCGCGATCGGGCTTGGCTATGTGCCGTGCCAGGGCGAGAGCGAGGCGGATGTGCTTGCCTCATCCTACGAGGTCGAGATCGCCGGCGAGCGTTTTGTGGCGGAGGCGTCGCTGAAGCCGATGTATGATCCGAAGGCGGAACGGGTCAGGATGTAGCACGCCTTTCCCTTCTCCCCGTTCTACGGGGAGAAGGACGCTAATCGTCAAAACCTTTCCAGCTTCGCCCTCACCTTTGCCAGGAACGCCGCCCGGCTCCTCGGCGTCGAGGAATCCATCAGATAGTGCGCCAGGAAGAATGTCCTGCAGCGCGTGGCGCAGAGCGCGCGCATGCCGCGCAGGATGGTCTTGCGGCCCGGCTGGCCGACGACGACGCTCCACCAGGTCGGCGCGCCGCAGGTGGTGATCACGCCGACCTTCGTGACGTGTCGCATCAGCGACTTGATCCGCCCCTTGCCATTGGGCAGCTGGAACGCAACATCCGTCGCCCACACACGGTCGAGCCAGCCCTTCAACATCGCCGGCAACCCATACCACCAGGTCGGATAGACGAAGAGGATCGCCTCCGCCCACATGAGATGATCGAAATGCGGCTTCAGCGCCGGGTCCTGCGGCGCGCGCTCGTTGTAGAAACGCCGCTCCTCGCAACTCATCACCGGATTGAAGTTCTCGGCATAGAGATCGAGCAGCCGCACCTCCCAACCGCGTCGCGTGAGCACCTCGACGGCGCTGTCGCGGATCGAAGCGCAAAAGCTCTCCGGCACCGGATGGCAATAGACCACCAGCACGCGCATCAGAATTGATCCATGCTCGCCGCGACTTTCGCCGTGAAGGCAGCCCGCGACGCGTCGGTCGAGAGGTTCATCGAGTAATGCGCGAGGTAGGAGACGGGAGCGCCGGGCTTGATGGTGGCCCGCAGCATGCGCTTGACCACCTTGCGCGGTGGATCGCCCATCAGCATGGCTCGAAAACGGCTGCCGCCATAGGTGGTGACGGCCGCCAGCTTGCGGATGTTGTGCAGCGTTGGCCGCACCTTGCCGTCGACCAGCTTGAACGAGACGCCAGGCAGGAAGACACGGTCGAAAAAGCCTTTCAGGATCGCCGGATAACCGTAGTTCCAGACCGGAAAGGAGAGCACCAGTGCTTCCGCTTTTTGCAGCCTTTCGACATAGCCGGCCACGGCATCGCCCGGTCCGCGCTGGTCGTGGTAGCCGAGCCGCTCGGCCCGTGTGAGCCTGGGGTCGAAATCCTCGGCATAAAGGTCGCAATCGTCGATCGTGTGTCCTGCCGCGCCCAGCCGCTCGACGATCGTCCGGTGCAGGCCGGCATTGAAGCTGGTCTCCACCGGATGAGCGTAGAGGACGAGGATGTTCACGGGAGGAATTTCCCTAGGTCAGCGCCAGGCACCCCCCTCTGCCCTGCCGGCCATCTCCCCCTCAAGGGGGGAGATTGGCAGCTTTTCCGCCACGCCTGTCCTTGCAACGTTGGAGATTGGCGAAAGCGGCGGAGCGAATAATCTCCCCCCTTGAGGGGGAGATGGCCGGCAAGCCAGAGGGGGGTGCAGCGCCAAACGCCCGTCATCGTCTCACCCCGCCTTTTGCAGCCCCTTGAACAGGAACGACTTGCTCGAGCGGTAATCATAGTCCGGATTTTCCCAGGCGATCATCTTGCCGGGGTTGAGCAGGCCTTGCGGGTCGGTCTCGCGCTTGAAGGCGAGTTGGACATCGTCAGTCCGCTTCATGCCGCCCTCCTCCAGCGTGTAGCGGTGCGGATTGAAGATCCAGCAGCCATTGTCCTCATGGATGCGGATGATCTCGTCCAGCCGCTCTTCCGTGGTGTAGCGCACCAGTGGCAGTCCGGCGGCGCCGATCGCGCCGTCGAAGCGGATGAATTCGAGATGCGCCGGCACCTCGTCGCCGAAGCGGTCGACCATCGCCTTGACGTGGGCGAGATGATCCGGCGATGGATAGCGGGCCTGCAGATAGGTGATCGTCGGATCGACCCGGATGGCGCGCAGCGTCGTGTGGTTCCATGTCAGCTCGTAGGCCGGCGGCAGCCCCTTGAGATCGGCCTCCTGGTCGGCCCGGAAGACGATCTCGCCCTTGCCGCTCTTCACGAAGGCGACAAAGGCATCGATCGCATGCGGCGCGATCATGCACACCACGATGCTCTGCTCGCGTCGGAAGAATTTCTGGTGCCGCTTGAAATAGTCGTAGGGGATCGGCGCGGCGATCGGCGTGATCAGCTTCGCCAATATGCCGTCCTGGATGGCGAGGTCGTTGCCGAAGCCGGCCGCGTCCATGAAATCGTCAAAGCCGACGATGACGTCGATCCAGTCATAGGAGGCCGTCAGCGGCATCTCGACCTCGGTGATGATGCCGTTGGTGCCGTAGGCGTGCATGACCTTGAGCACCTCCTCGCCGGTCAGTTCCATGACGCGCGGTTCGGCCTCCATCGTCACGGTCCTGAGCCGGATGACGTTGCCGAGGTCGCGCAAGCCGCCCCAGCGGATTGATCCGACGCCGCCCGAACCGCCGGCGACAAAGCCGCCGATCGACGCCGTATTGTAGGTCGACGGCGACATGCGCAGCTCTTGGGCCGAATGGGCGCGCGTTGCTTTGTCGATCTCGGCCAGCACCGCACCCGGTCCAGTCACGACACGGCCCGGCGCGATCGCCTGGACGGCGTTCATCTCGGCGAGGTTGAGCACCACGCCGCCCGACAGCGGCATCGCCTGCCCGTAATTGCCGGTGCCGCTGCCGCGCGGCGTCACCGGAACGCCATGCCGATGGCAGGCTGCGAGCAGGCGGATCACCTCATCCTCGGTCTTCGGCGTGACGATCAGGTCGCCGGTGACATGATCGAGCTGCTGCTTCAGCACCGGGCTGTACCAGTAGAAATCGCGGCTCTTCTGCTGGACGATCGCCGGATGGTCGTCGATCTTCAATCCATCGAGGTCGCGCTTCAGCGCCGCAATATCCATCGTCACACCATCAGTTCGTCAAGTTCGGCATAGTCGGGCAGCCGGCGCTCGATCGTCCTGCCGTCGCGCACCACGATGCGATCCGATTCGGGCCGCGACAGCAATTCGGTCCAGCTCCGCCCCTTGAAGATGATGAAATCCGCGCTGTCGCCGGCAGCGAGCGTGCCGAAACCGTCGAGCCGCATCACCTTCGCCGGCGTCGCTGCCACTGCTTGCGGCCAGTCGCCAACCGGATGGTCGAAATGCAGGATGCGCGTCGCCATGCGGTAGACTTCGAGCATATCGAGATCGCCATAGGCGTAGAAGGGATCGCGCGTGTTATCGGAGGCGACCGCTACCGGGATGCCCCGCGCCCTCATCTCGTGCAGCAGTGTCACACCGCGCCAGCGTGGCGTGGTGTTATCGCCGCGCCTATCCTGCAGATAGAGGTTGCACATAGGCAGCGACACCACGGCCAGTCCGGCCTTCGCCACCTTGTCCAGCGTATCGAGCACTGCGAGGTCGGGCTGGCGCGCCAGTGAGCAGCAATGGCCGACGAGGATGTTGCCCTCAAAACCGTTCCACAGCGAAGCTTCGGCGATCTTCTTCAGCGACATGGCGGCGACGTCGTCGGTTTCGTCGGCATGGAAATCGAGGTCGAGCCCGTGCCTGATCGCCTGCCCGAACACCCGGTCGAGGAGCTCTTCCAGATCGGGCACCATATAGGTGACGACGCCGAGCACACCCTTGGCTGCGGCGACGCGCTTGGCCAGCCGTTCGAACCAGGCCTTGTCGCGCACGCCTTCGATGCCGAGCAGGCAGGCGGCCTGCAGTTCGATACGCCCGCGCCATTTCTCCCGCATCGTCTCGAACACTGGCCAGGAAATCTCTTCCTGCGGCGCGACGCTGTCGAGATGCGTGCGTAGGGCCCTGGTGCCATGCGCGTAAGCGCTGCGCAGCGAGAAATCCATGCGCCGGGCGACGTCCTCGGCGCTCCAGCGCGCGGCGCGGTCGGTGCCCGTGGCATTGAGAGCGCCCATGAAAGTCCCGTCGGGATTGGGTTTGCGCGGCCAGATATGGCCCTTGTCGATATGGGTGTGGCAGTCGACGAAGCACGGCAGCACAATGCGGCCGCCAAGGTCTATGGCATCCGCCGGCGCTTTCGATTTGCCGCGTGCCGCAATGCTGGAAATCCTGCCATCGGTCACAGCGATGTCGGCGATCGCGAAGCCGTCGCTGTCGAAGATTGCGGCGAGGCCCGGCGTCAGTGATTGGTGAACGCGGACATTGGCGAGATGGTAAGAACCAGAGGCCGGTATCAAGGCTTACCCCCCCTCTGCCCTGCCGGGCATCTCCCCCTCAAGGGGGGAGATTGGCAACTTCGCCGACAGCGCTCGTCCTGCAATGTCGGTGATTGGCGAAACCCGAAATGAAGGCTGATCTCCCCCCTTGAGGGGGAGATGTCCGGCAGGACAGAGGGGGGTGCTTGGCGCCAACATCACAATCACGTCGCCCACCCTATCGCTCCTGCTTCAGCGCGCTCTCGTGCCAGCGGCGCAGGATCAGATGCGACACCAGCGACAGCACCAGGAAGATCAGGATGCCGGTCAGCGAGATCAGGAACAGCGCCGCGAACAGGCGCGGCGCGTTGAGCCGGTAGCCGGCCTCGATGATGCGCGAGGCGAGCCCCGACGACTGCCCCTGCGCCCCGGCGACAAATTCGGCAACCACCGCGCCGATCAGCGACAGGCCACCGGCGATCTTCAGACCGCCGAGGAAATAGGGCATCGCCGCCGGCAGGCGCAGATAACGCAATTGCTGCCAGCGGGTCGCGCCGTTGAGCTTGAACAGGTCGCGCAGGTTGCGGTCGACGGAGTTCAGCCCAAGCGTGGTATTGGAGAGGATCGGGAAGAAGGCGACGATCCAGGCGCACAGCAGCAGTTTGGTCGTCTGGTTGTTGATGTAGATGTTGATCAGCGGGAAGATGGCGACGATCGGCGTCACCTGCAAAACGATGGCGAACGGGAAGAACGACATCTCCACCCATTTCGACTGCGCGAACAGCACCGCCAGCCCGACGCCGCCGATAACGGCGAGAAGCAGGCTGAGGAAGGTGATCCTCAGCGTCACCAGGAGCGAGGAGAACAGCAGCCCGGCATCGTCACGCAGCGTCTGCAGCACCACGCCCGGGCGCGGCAGGATGTATTGCGGGATCTCGTTCCAGACGCAGATGCGGTCCCACAGCCAGATCGCCAGCACCATGATCGCCAGCGGCAGCACCCATCTGCCGATCCGTTCCAGGCGCGCCTGGCGGACGCGGCGCGCCTCTTCGGGATCGAGCTTTAGGGCTGTGTCTTCAATGGCCGTCATGGTGCGGTCCAGCGGTTGAGTTGATGGCGCTGACCAGCACGTCGGACGCCTGGCGGCAGAGCGCGGCATAGTCGGGCGAGGTGCGGAACGCCTCGTCGCGCGGATAGGGCGCGTCGACTGCAAGCTCTCCGTAAACGCGGCCCGGCCGCGCCGCCATCACCACCACGCGGCTGGACAGAAACACGCTCTCGAAGACGCTGTGGGTGACGAAGACGACGGTGAAACGCTCGTCCTGCCACAGTTCCAGAAGGTCGTTGTTGAGCTTGAAGCGGGTGATCTCGTCGAGCGCCGCGAACGGTTCGTCCATCAAAAGGATGCGCGGTTTGGTCACCATGGCCCGCGCGATCGAGACACGCATCTTCATGCCGCCGGAGAGCTCGCGCGGCACGGCATTTTCGAAGCCGTTGAGATGCACGCGCGCCAGCATTGCCATC
>NZ_RZSG01000127.1:0-1943 GCF_003997725.1 Mesorhizobium sp. M4A.F.Ca.ET.050.02.1.1 | reverse complement strand
AGCGGCAGCCAGACATTGTCGAAGACGCTCGCCCAGGGCAGCAGCGTCGGCTCCTGGAAGACAAATCCGATGTTCGACCGGTCGATATTGCCGCGCCAGTCGAGCAGCCCCGAGGTCGGCGTCGACAGGCCGGCAATAAGCCGCAGAGCCGTCGACTTGCCGCAGCCCGACGGTCCGAGCAGGCTGAGGAAGTCGCCTTCCCGGATTGTCAGGTCAACGTCGCTCAGCGCCGTCACACCGTTGGAAAAGGCCTTGCCGACATTGCGCAGCGCCAAGAGCATCGGGCCTTCGCCCGATGCCGTTGCCGGCGCCTGCGCCACTTTTTCCAGCTTCACGGTTACTTCTTCAGGTCCAGCCCGACGCCCTTGTTGATGAAGGCCAGCGTATAGGCCTTCTTGATGTCGATGCCCGGCTGCGCCACCTTGGCCTTGACCATCTTGTCGTAGAAGCTCTGGATACGCGCTTCCGTCATGGCGCCGATGCCGAGCTTTTCGGTATCGCCGGAATCGACCACGCCGAACTTCTTCAGCTGCTCGATCGAGAAGGCGATCTGCTCATCCGTCATATCCGGATTGTCCTTCTTGATCAGGTCGTTGGCGGCCTTGTTGTCGCCGTAGAGATAGTTGTACCAGCCCTTGGCCGAGCCATCGACGAAGCACTGCACCACCTCGGGCCGCTTGTCGATCGTGTCCTGCATGACCTCGACGGTGGTCGCGTAGGTATTCCAGCCATAGTCGGCGAGCAGGAACTGGTTCGGCACGAAGCCGCCCGCCTTCTGCACCGCGAACGGTTCCGAGGTGACGTAGCCCTGCTGGATCGACTTCTTGTTGGCGATGAACGGCGCCGGGTTGAACGTGTAGGGCACGCGCTTGGCGGCATCGAAGCCGAGCTCGGTCACCATCCACTGGAAGAAGGTCTGCGCACCCTCGTCGCCGAGGATGTACTGGTCGGCGTTCTTCAGGTCCTCCCATTTGTCCAGCCCCTGCCCCGGCTGGGACATGATCACCTGCGGGTCCTTCTGGAAGTCGGCGGCGACAACGCGCATCGGAATGCCCTGCTGCACGGCGTCGAAGGCCGACAGAAGGTTGCCGCCCATGTAGAAATCGATCTTGCCGGCCAGCAGCATCGGCCGGCCGCTGACCTGCGGGCCGCCCTGCATGATGGTGACGTCGAGGCCGCACGCGGCATAGGTGCCGTCGGCGACCGCCTGGTAGTAGCCGCCATGCTCCGGCTCGGCCAGCCAATTGGTGCCGAAGGTGACTTTCTCGTTGGCGGCCGCGCCCAGCGTGCCCGCCGCAAGCAGGACGACAGCGCCCGCCAAAATCTTCCGTTTTCCGACCATGAACATCACCCTCAATTTGCTCCGACGCGCTGCGCGCCGGGCTCAACACCATTGGTTCAAGAAGCAAGACACATGCCACCGCCTGGGCCGCCTGCTTGCGCGACAGTCGCTGCGAGGAGCGAACGGGTCATGCTGTACGAAGGGCATCGTGCCTATTTTTTGGACGCCTGTCCATAATCGCAAGGACGATGGGCACAGCCATCTTGAAGGCGTCTTTGATCGTGCCTTACCTAAAGCCCGTCGCGCCTGAACGGCACTAATGCGACGCGCTTTAGGTTGTTGTTTCATGCATGTCGTTATCCCAAAACCGCTGCACACTTTTGGGCGACATGCATTAGGCTGAGACAGGAGATTGCCATGTTCCGATTCCTCGCGCCGAAGTCGATCAAGCCGCCCTTTGCCCGCTACAGCCACGGTGTCGAAGTGCCTCCCGGCAAGCGTCTGGTGCTGTGTTCAGGCCAGGTCGCCATGACCGCCGACGACCAGATTCCGGATGACGCCGGGGCGCAGGCGGAACTCTGCTTCGCAAACGTAGCGGCGATTCTCGGCGAGGCAGGGCTTGGCCTTGCCGACATCGTGCGCATCAACACCTATGTCACCG
>NZ_RZSG01001279.1:0-944 GCF_003997725.1 Mesorhizobium sp. M4A.F.Ca.ET.050.02.1.1 | reverse complement strand
GCCGCAGGTCTATCTGTGGGATCCGGAATCCTACAAGGACTCGGTCAATTCCTATACGCTGTTCCGCGGCATCGTCATCGGCATTGCCGGCCTTTTGGCGTTGTTCCTGACCATCCTGTTCGTCGTCAAGGGGACCTCGATGTTCCCGGCCACGGCAGCGCTTGCCTGGGCGGTGCTTGCCTATATCTGCGTCGATTTCGGCTTCCTCAACAAGATCATCGAGATATCGCCCGGCAATGAACAGATGTGGCGCGCCGGAACCGAGGTGGCGCTGGCGGCGACCTTCGTTGTGTTCCTGTTCGCCTATCTCAACCTCAACCGCTGGCATGGCCATTTCAGCTACGGCGCGCTGGTCTGGATCCTCGGTCTGCTCTTGATCGCCGGCGTCGCCATCATCGATCCTGCGGTGGCGGCCGGCATTGCCCGCATCTCGTTTGCAGCCACGGCGCTGACCGGCCTCGGACTGATCATCTTCCTTGGCATTCGTGGTTACGATCGCGCGATCATGCTGGTGCCGAGTTGGGTCATGGTCTTGCTGTGGCTATGCGGGTCGTGGATGGCGATCACCGGAATGCTCGACAACGATATCGCCCAGCCGGCGCTGGGCGGCGGCCTGATCCTGATCATCCTTCTGATCGGCTTCACCGTCATGCAGCACGCCTTTGCCGGCGGTGGCGCCCATCAGGGCCTGTTCTCCGATCTCGAACGGCAGGCGCTCGCCGTCGCCGGATCGGGCGACATCGTGTGGGACTGGGACGTGCTGCGCGACCGGGTCGTCACCAAGCCGGATGTCAGCCTACAGCTTGGCCTTGCCCCCAACAGTCTTGGCGGCGCGGCCCGCAACTGGCTGCCGGTGCTGCATGCCGACGACCGCGACACCTTCCGCACCACGCTCGACGTGGTGCTGGAGCACCGTCGCGGCCGCGTGGCACAGAATTTCCGCC
>NZ_RZSG01001278.1:0-948 GCF_003997725.1 Mesorhizobium sp. M4A.F.Ca.ET.050.02.1.1 | reverse complement strand
TTGATGCCCTTCTGGGCAAGGTCGGCGGCGCGGTCATATTGCGACTGCGCGTAGGCGACTTCGCTGGTGTCGGACTTCTCCTGAGCCATCGCCTGGCTGTAGGCGGCGCGCAACTGCTCGACATTGAGGCGCGCGGTGGCGACCGCCGCGTCGGCCTGGGCGAGCGCGATCCGGTAGGATTCGGGATCGACGGCGAACAGCACGTCACCCTGCTTGACGAGCTGGTTGTCGGCGATGCCGACCTTGACGATGCGGCCCGCCGTGTCGGACGCGATTGACACCTTGGCCTGCTGCAGGTTGGCGTTCTCGGTCTCCTGGTAGCGGCCGCCGGTAACCCAGACGTAAGCACCGCCGGCAAGCAGCGCCGCGGGCAGCGCGACCATCAGGAGAAAACGGCCGGCGCGGCGCTTCTTCTTCGGCGCCACTGGTGCCGGCTGCGGCGTTGGGGTCACCGACACCGGAGCGGGCTGCGCCGGGGTTTCGGCGACCGGCTGCGCCGGCGCCTCGGCGACCGGCTGCGCCGGCGCCTCCATCTCCAACCTGGCGGCCTTCTCGTCTACCTTGGCTACCGCGTTCATGCTGCTGCGCCTTCCGTACTTTTCACTTTTCCGAGGACGGCGTCTCGCCGTCCGCAAGATTCTGCACGATCGCGTCCAGTGCCCGGATCAGGGCCCGGCGATCTTCCGGCGATACGCCGACCAGCGATTCCTCATAGACCTCGCCGGCAAGGCTCTTGACGTGGGCGTAGGCCTCGCTCGCCTTGGCGGTCGGGAAGATCATGCGAACGCGGCGGTCGGCCGCGTCGGAACGGCGCTCGATCCAGCCGCCCTCCTCCATCCGGTCGACGAGGCGCGAAACGCTGATCGGCTCGATTTCGAGCAGTTCAGCCAGTCGCGCCTGCGCGACACCCGCCTCCTTGGCGACGCGGACCAGAAGCCGCCATTGCGC
>NZ_RZSG01001277.1:0-949 GCF_003997725.1 Mesorhizobium sp. M4A.F.Ca.ET.050.02.1.1 | reverse complement strand
GGTGAACATCAGCGCCGCGAGATTCTTGGAATGCTCGTTGGCCTTGGCCCTCATGTCGTCCATGTCGATATTGCCGTCCTCGGAACAGCGCACGACGACGACACTCATTCCCGCCATCGCTGCGCTCGCGGGATTGGTGCCATGCGCGGAGGACGGGATCAGGCAGACGGTGCGATGACCCTCGCCGCGCGAGCGGTGGTAGGCGCGGATGGCGAGCAGGCCGGCATATTCGCCCTGGCTGCCGGCATTGGGCTGCAGGCTGACCGCATCGAAGCCGGTGATTTCCGACAGCCAGCCTTCCAGCTCGCCGGCCATGGCGCGATAGCCGGCCGAATGGCTGGCCGGCGCGAAGGGATGCAGGTTGGCGACGCTCGGCCAGCTCACCGGCATCATCTCGGCGGCGGCGTTGAGCTTCATGGTGCAGGATCCCAGCGGGATCATGGCGCGGTCGAGCGCCAGGTCCTTGTCGGCCAGCCGGCGCAGGAAGCGCATCATGTCCGTCTCGGAATGGTTCTCGTGGAAGACCGGCTGGGTCAGGAATTCCTTGCCGCGCGGTTTTCCAGGCACGGTTCGGTCGGCCGCCGCGGGGGCCTTGGCGCTGAAGAGGCCGGCGATCGCCTCGAGGTCGGACTCGGTCGAGGTTTCGTCGAAGGCGACGCCGATATGGTCGGCGTCGATGACGCGCACGAGCCGGCCGGTCTTCTCGGCGGCGGCGGCGATCGCCTTGGCCTTGCCCCGCACTTCGACCATTACCGTGTCGAAACGGCTGGCGCCGAGCACGGCAACGCCCGATGCCGTGAGGCCGGCGGCCAGGCGCCCGGCGAGCCCGTGGATGCGCTCGGCGATCGCCTGCAGGCCGGCGGGGCCGTGCCAGAACGCATAGGCGGTCGCCATTTTGGCGAGCAGCGCCTGCGCGGTGCAGATGTTGGAGGGGGCCTTGTCGCGGCGG
>NZ_RZSG01001276.1:0-950 GCF_003997725.1 Mesorhizobium sp. M4A.F.Ca.ET.050.02.1.1 | reverse complement strand
CCTGGTACCCTTCGACACCGCGCTCAAGATCGAGCAGCGCTACTTCACCGAGATCATGCAGACCAGCGAAGCGGCAGCGATGATCCGCTCGCTGTTCGTCTCGCTGCAGGAATTGAACAAGGGCGCGCGTCGCCCGGCCGGCGTGCCGGACACCAAGTTCAAGAAGATCGGCATCCTCGGCGCCGGCTTCATGGGCGCCGGCATCGCCTATGTCACGGCCAAGGCCGGCATTCCCGTCGTGCTGCTCGACCGCGACATGGAGTCGGCAGAAAAGGGCAAGGCGCATTCCGACAGCCTGATTTCTGATCAGGTCAAGAAGGGCCGCGCCAAGCCGGAAGAGAAGGACAAGTTGCTTTCGCTGATCACGCCGACGGCCGACTATGCCGACCTCGCCGGCTGCGATCTGGTGGTCGAGGCCGTGTTCGAGGATTCCGCCGTCAAGAAGAGCGCCACCGAAAAGGCGGAAGCGGTGCTGAAGTCGTCGGCGATCTTCGCCTCCAACACCTCGACCATCCCGATCACCTCGCTGGCGAAGAATTCGGCGCGACCGAAGAATTTTGTCGGCATCCACTTCTTCTCGCCGGTCGACAAGATGATGCTTGTCGAGATCATCCTCGGCAAGAAGACCGGCGACAAGGCGCTGGCGACCGCCATCGATTTTGTCCGCGCCATCAAGAAGACGCCGATCGTCGTCAACGACACGCGCGGCTTCTACGTCAATCGCTGCGTGCTGCGCTACATGTCGGAAGCCTACAAGATGCTGATCGAGGGTGTCCCGGTGGCGATGATCGAGAACGCCGCCAAGGCGGCCGGCATGCCGGTCGGTCCGCTGGCGCTGACCGACGAGACGGCGATCGACCTTGCCCAGAAGATCATGAAGCAGACGATCAGGGATATCGGCGAGAAGGCCGTCGATCCGAAGCAGATGGCGCTGATCAACACCATGGTCG
>NZ_RZSG01001275.1:0-953 GCF_003997725.1 Mesorhizobium sp. M4A.F.Ca.ET.050.02.1.1 | reverse complement strand
CCGCCGTAAATCGCCATCTGGACGACGTCCCGCCACATCGACACCGAGGCATCCCAGCCGCACAGCGGATCGGCGACGTATTTCGCCACCTCCGCCTCGTCGCGCGACAGCCAGTCGAACAGGGTCTTGTGGTTGGGCACGGCCTTGCCCCAGGCCTGGAAGGTCAGCCTCGGCAGCAGTCGCGACGGTACGTCGGAACCCAGCCGCATCCTCTCCCAGCCCAGGATGGCCAGCGCCAGCTGACTCAGCAGGCCCTGGGAGAAGTTGCCATTCCAGATCGCGGCGGCATGGACGCGCGCCGAATGACGCAGAAGGAAGTTCAACGCCACCGACGCGCCCATCGAATGGCCGAAGAGGATGACCGGCACGCCCGGGTGCTCGCCGGCGATCAGGTCGTGGATGGCGGTGACATCGGCGATGACCTTGGCGCCGCCATCGACATCGGCGAATTTGCCGAGCGGCGCATCCGGCGCCCTGGTCGCGCCGTGGCCGCGATGGTCCTGCACATAGACATGACAGCCGCGCTCGGCGAGGAAATCGGCGAAGCGGGCATAGCGCGCCGCATGCTCGGCCAGTCCATGATTGATCTGGACGACGGCGCGCGGCTGGCCGCTCGTCTCCTTCACATAGAGGTTGAGATCGGCGCCGGTCGGCGATCTGACCAGGCGCTGCTGGCTGAATGGCATTTCGCTTCGTCCCCCGCAACGCCCTTGTCGTGCTCACGAGAGTTTTGTTTGCGCCGGCGGCGGTTTTAGGTCAATGCGGCCAGGCTGATTTTGCCCTGTGGGTTTCTTCCCTTGCGGCGCGGGCCATCGCAATTCTGACACGGAGACAGCGGCAGTGTGTGCCGCGACATTTTGAGCCGAGGGGCGGGTATGCGGACTGGTTTTGCTTTTTTGTTGGCTGCCGCCGTCACGGCGCTCGCCGGAGCAGCGCGGGCCGATGTGAAGATG
>NZ_RZSG01001274.1:0-956 GCF_003997725.1 Mesorhizobium sp. M4A.F.Ca.ET.050.02.1.1 | reverse complement strand
GTCAATCATAATCAAACGGCCCGCCAGGAGATCGAGGGCCAGTATCTCTGGTCTCCAAAAACTGAACGCAACGGCGCGCGCAGCGAATTTTATAACAATATGCGTCGGGCCTCGCCTGGCGATTTCGTCTTGTCCTTTTTCGATCAAGCTATTCGCTATGTCGGCCGAGTTACCGAATTCGCATTCACCGCGCCCAAGCCGGCAGAATTCAAGGAAGCTGGGTCCTACTGGAACAAAGAGGGGTGGCTTCTTCCTGTGTTCTGGACGCGGCTTGAGCCATCTATACGCCCAAAGGCATTGATAGGTGTGCTGGGGCCGCTGCTGCCTAGTAAGTACTCACCGATTAGTCCGACGTCCGGGTCAGGCAATCAAAAAGCGTATCTCGCAAATATTTCGTCGGTGGTGTTTCAAACAATCGTCACCGACGCAGTTTTCGATCGCGCCGCTCTGGAGCGGGGTGGTGCCAATAGCCTGACTTTCGAAATCGTCAATGAACAGCTCGAAGATGCTGTCGAGCGGCAGATCAAAGATGATCGAAGCCTTGACGATACCGTCAAGAAGAGCGTCATTCTCGCTCGTCGCGGACAAGGGAAGTTTCGGGCCAACGTTGAGACGGTAGAGCGCTCGTGTCGCCTTACAGGAGTGACGAACCCGTCACTGCTGATCGCGAGCCATATCAAGCCATGGCGATTATGCACTTCAGCACAAGAACGACTCGATGGCATGAACGGATTGCTTCTAACGCCCGATGCCGATCATTTGTTCGATCGCGGCTTCATCAGCTTCGATGATGGCGGTGAAGTTCTGGTTTCACCGCGCGTCGATCGAACGGATTTGCAGCGGCTCGGTTTTGATCAACTGGCAATGCAGCGGTTCGGCTTCGCTGAAGCGCCGGCGACCTGGCATGTTGGGGCGTTCACGGCGCAACAGCAAAGCTATTTGGCTCATCATCGGAC
>NZ_RZSG01001273.1:0-962 GCF_003997725.1 Mesorhizobium sp. M4A.F.Ca.ET.050.02.1.1 | reverse complement strand
TCCCTCGACAACCAGGCGGCGAAGCCCGACGGCTGCGCCACGGCGAGCAGCAGCGAGCCGCTGAAGCCGAAATGGTCCTCGACGCTGAGCATGCCGTTGGCTTCGAGAGTGGCGCGGCCGGGCAAGGTCGCGGCAAGCGACTTCACCGACCAGCCGCCTTCGGCCGGCTCGGCCGAGAGGTGGACGTCGCGCACCGTCGTGTCACCGGCGACCACGGCCGGCAGTCTCACCTCGACGGTCCCTGGGATGGTCGGCTTCGGCATATGCAGAAGCGCCTGCTCCAGCGCATTGACGCGCTGGTCGAGCGTTACGCCGGTGACTGCGGCGGCGCCGACGGCTTCATCCAACTGCACCTGCGCGCCATTGGCCTCGATCGAAAAGCGCGGGTTCGGTCCGAGATTGACGGAGGCTTTGCCGTCGGCGGTATACGGATTGTCGAGCGGTCCGGTCTCGAAGCGGAACTCGTCGAAGGCGAGCTTCTGGTGATCGAGCGAGAACTTGCCGTTGAGCCGGAAGCCTGGATCTGGCTTGCCGGCCGAGACCTTCACCGTCTCGCCGCCGGTGCCGCGCAGCTCGGCCGAATTCCTGTCGTTGCCGGAGATCTTGAACTGGCCGGAATAGGCGACGGCGCCCTTGACGAGGCCGGCATTGCCGTCGGTCTCGATGACCAGCGGATAGGCGTCCGGATCGGCCTTCAGCCGCAGCCGCATCTGGCCATTGCCTTCGGCTCTGCCGGTCGAGGCAGTGACATTGGTGCGCAGCCCGTCGAGCTTGAGCGTTCCATCCATCCGCCATGGCCCGGCGAGCGACTTCGCCGAGATGGTCGAATTGATCTCGGAAATCAGGTGGCTGCGCCCGCCGGCGGCATGGCGCAAGGCGACCTCGCCTTCCGTCACCGTCAGCTTCTCGATCGCGATCTGGTTGAGATCGAAGGGCGAGGTCGGCCGCATCGCCCAGTCGAC
>NZ_RZSG01001272.1:0-965 GCF_003997725.1 Mesorhizobium sp. M4A.F.Ca.ET.050.02.1.1 | reverse complement strand
GTGGGGGAGGTCGTTTCCGGCCCCTGGGCCAAGGACGAGGCGCCGACAGCGGCGGAACCTGCGGCAGGCCCCGCCGAGGCCGCACAACCGGCGAAGGCCGCGCGGCAGACCGACGTCGAGACCGCGCTCGGCACCCGCTGGGCGGTCTGGGTCGGCGGCATCGCGCTGGCGCTCGGCGGCCTGTTCCTGATCCGCTATACCATCGAAGCCGGCATTTTCGGCCCCGGCGTGCGCCTCACCATGGCCGGCATTCTCGGCCTGGTGCTAGTCGGCGGTGGCGAATTCATCCGCCGCACCGGCTTCAAGGTGCCAGTGCAGGGTGCCGCCGGCGCTTATATCCCGGCGATCCTGACGGCGGCCGGCGCCTTCATCCTGTTCGGCACCATCTATGCCGCGCATGGCATTTACGGCTTCATCGGTCCGGCGCTGGCCTTCACGCTTCTCGGCGCCATCGGCGTCGCCACTATCTCCGCTTCGCTGGTCCATGGCCTGGCGCTGGCCGGCATCGGCCTGATCGGCGCCATGGCGACGCCGGCGCTCGTCTCCTCTCAGGCGCCCAATCCCTGGGCGCTGTTCGTCTATCTGGCGATCGTGCTTGCCGCCACCGCGGCGATTGCCCGCCTGCGCGACTGGAAGGCGCTCGCCGCGGCGGCCTTCGTCGGCACCGGCCTCTGGACCATCCTCTACATGGCCAACACGCCCGCTGCGAACCTGTCGGCCATCCTGTTCATCAATGCCGCGACGCTGGCGGTGCTCGCGTTCGTCTGGCTGGGCGCCCGCGGTGCCGAAGCCGAATCCTCCGGCGGTTTCGACTGGCCGTCGATCGCGCCCGCTATTTTCGTCGGGCTTTCGGCGCTCGGGCTTTCGGTCGACCCGGCCTTCATAGTTGCCGGCGATGCCCTGGCGGGCGCCGCGCTCCTTGCCGCTATGCTGGCGGTGGCACTCTATCAACCGCGCGCGCCGCC
>NZ_RZSG01001271.1:0-968 GCF_003997725.1 Mesorhizobium sp. M4A.F.Ca.ET.050.02.1.1 | reverse complement strand
AACAAGGAGGCGGCGCCGCCCGCCGCGGTGGCCGCGGAGGTCAAGCCGCCACCCGCCACTGCGGCCAGGCAGGAGATAGTCAAGCGCGACGAGGACATGCGCTTCGTCGTGGTTCGCGGCAGCAATCCGCTCTGCAATCCGGATTGCCCCGAATGGATCTCGGCCGAAGGCACGATCACAGCTTACACGCCGGAGCGGCTGCGTGACATGCTCGACAGCATTGGCCGGCGCAGGCTGCCCTTGGTGATCAACTCGCCGGGCGGCGACGTGCTGGGAGCGCTCGCGGCTGGCCGGCTGATCCGCGAGCACAAACTCGACGTCGCCATTGCCCGGACCGATTTCGTCGGCTGTGATTTGACAGCGCGGGATTGCGCGGCCGACAGCGAAGCTCGCGCCGGGCTTACCGTCGATGCCGAAGGCGTATGCAATTCAGCCTGCGCGATCATGCTTGCCGGCGGTGTCCGGCGGCTTGTCGGCCCGCGGGCGCGGCTCAGCGTGCATTCGCTGGGGATGGAAAAGCAGGTCAGGACCTACCTCGAAGACATGGCGATCGGGAGCGACCTGTTCGCGGCGATGCAGTCGGTGCTCTATTCCAGCCATCGCCAACTCGAGCCGGAGATGATGCTGAAGGTCGGGCTGACGACTGGACCGCAATCGGTCGACGCGCTGACCGGCGCCACCATCTGCGCCGCGACGCCGAAGCCCGAGAACTGCCGCGTGGCGCCGTCGCCCAATGCCCAGGCCGAGGCGCCAGCCAGGCTTTAGGGGCGAACTGGCCATCGAGGCAGGTTGAGCCGTCTTTGATCTTTCCGCTATCGTGCGCGGCAACCGACAGGCGAGGATCGATGATGAGCGAGAATATCCCGACACTGTTCGAATGGGCCGGCGGCGCCGAGGCGTTGAGCCGCCTGACGCAGACCTTCTACGACAAGGTGGCGCGCGATCCGATCGTAGGCCCGGTGTTCAGG
>NZ_RZSG01001270.1:0-972 GCF_003997725.1 Mesorhizobium sp. M4A.F.Ca.ET.050.02.1.1 | reverse complement strand
AGATCTGCGAGTTGGCCGGTCGGCCCGATATCAAGGTCTATGCCGGCGCCATCCGGCCGCTGGCGCGCGAACTCGTCACCGCCGAGGAAGTGCATGGCAAGACCGGCCTCAACGGGCCGCAATTGCCCGAGCCGACGATGCCACTGCAGGATCAGTACGCTGTCGACTTCATCGTCGAGACGCTGATGCGCGAAGAGAGCGGCACGATCACGCTCTGCCCGCTCGGACCGCTCACCAACATCGCGCTGGCGCTGATTCGCGAGCCGCGGATCGCGCCGCGCATCAAGGAAATCGTGTTGATGGGCGGCGGCTTCTTCGAGGGTGGCAACGTCACCCCGTCCGCCGAATTCAATATCTATGTCGACCCGCAGGCCGCCGATGTGGTGTTCAAGTCCGGGATTCCGATCGTGATGATGCCACTCGACGTCACACATAAGGCGCTGACCACCGCCAATCGCACGCAGGCTTTCCGCGATCTCGGCACCAAGGTGGGCATCGCCACGTCGGAGATGCTGGAGTTCTTCGAGCGTTTCGACGAGGAGAAATACGGCACCGACGGCGGGCCGCTGCACGATCCGTGCGTGATCGCCTATCTCATCAAGCCCGAGCTGTTCAAGGGCCGCAACTGCAACGTCAGCGTCGAGACCTCTTCCGAGCTCACCATGGGCATGACGGTGATCGACTGGTGGGGCGTGACCAAGCGGGAAAAGAACGCCATGGTGATGCGCGACATCGACCACGACGCGTTTTTCGCGCTGCTGGTCGAGCGGCTAGGGCGGCTCTGAAAGCTCCCTTCTCCCCGTTTACGGGGAGAAGGTGCCGGCAGGCGGATGAGGGGCGGCGCGAATGTCGGTGTTTTGCCTGCAATCCTGG
The DNA here is from genome assembly GCF_003997725.1 of Mesorhizobium sp. M4A.F.Ca.ET.050.02.1.1. NCBI lineage: Bacteria > Pseudomonadati > Pseudomonadota > Alphaproteobacteria > Hyphomicrobiales > Phyllobacteriaceae > Mesorhizobium > Mesorhizobium sp. M4A.F.Ca.ET.050.02.1.1. The sequence goes on along the minus strand of NZ_RZSG01001270.1, from coordinate 99 downwards.
CGCTGCCCCTCACCCGGTCGCTTCGCGACCACCCTCTCCCCGTAAACGGGGCGAGGGAAGGTAGGCGCTACTTCGCCTTCGAGAAGGCCAGCCAGAGGC
>NZ_RZSG01000126.1:0-11377 GCF_003997725.1 Mesorhizobium sp. M4A.F.Ca.ET.050.02.1.1 | reverse complement strand
GCGCATCGGCGAGATCGTGCGCGCGCACGACCCGCTGCGCGGCGAGGAGTACGATGTCGAACTCTGCAATCCCGTCTTCTACGATCCGGAAGGAGGGCGCCAGCGTGGCTGAGTTTTCCTGGGACGTCCGCAGCCCGCTGGACCGCGCGCTGGTCGCCGGCCCTTATGGCGCGCAAGGCGAAGCCGGCGTGGCGCTGACCGAGATCCGAAATTTCGACCTCGTGCAGATCATGGCGCGGCGCGGCAAGGCCGCCGACATGGCCAGGGCCTCGAAGGCTCGCTTCGGCGCGGCGACGCCGGAAACGCCGAAGGCGGTCGGCACCGCCGACGCGACGCTGATCTGGTCCGGACCGGATCAGTTTTTCGTGCTGTCGAAGGGCGGCAGGCACGGGATTGAGGCGCTTGCCTCGGTCTTTGCCGGTTCGGCTTCGCTTTCCGACCAGTCGCATGCGCGCGTGCTGATCAGCGCATCCGGGCAGAGAGCGCGCGCAATGCTCGCCAAGCTATCGTCGATTGATCTGCATCCCTATGTGTTTGCGATTGGCTCCGCTGCTGCAACCTCGATGGATCACACCAGCGTCACGCTGTGGCGGGGTGGTGATCGCGGCGGACAGGCGGTGTTCAACCTGCTGGTGTTTTCGACCTTCGCCGAAAGTCTCTGGCACACCATTCTCGATTCGGCTGCGGAGTATGGCGTTACGATCGCGCATTCCGAGGAACTGGTGTAGCGCATGTGCGCGCACTCTCCTTCTCCCCCTGTGGGAGAAGGTGGATCGGCGCGTTAGCGCCGAGACGGATCAGAGGTGCGCGACGGAGTGAGACGCCGGCGTTCCTTCGCGCACCCCTCATCCGTCGTCTTCGGCGACACCTTCTCCCACAGGGGGAGAAGGAGGAGCCGGCGCCATCTCCACCTTGCCAAATCCAACCCCGCTGCTATTCTTGCTGCTAAACTAATTTCACACACAGGCAAACTTGTTGCTCGAAACATAGGGTCGAGATGAGCCAGTCGCCCTACCCCGCCGTCGCCTCCGGGCCGCCCCGACCGAGCCTCATCCTGAGGCCTGGCCAGATCGCGCTGCCGTCCGGCATCGAGCGCTACACCGTGCAGGGCAATGGCGCCGTGCTGCTCGACGTCGAGGCCGGCGATACGGTCAGCGTGCGCAATATCGAAGGCGGACAGGCCTGCGAGTTGTTGGCCTGGGGCAAGGACGGCGTCACCGATCCCGGCATTTTCGGCGAGGCCGCAAACAGCAACGCCGCCGGCATCAAGGCGCTGCTGGCGGATGGCGACGACAGCTTGTCGGCGCTGCGTCTCGGCCTGCAACGCCGCCAAGTTCAGCTTGAGCAACCGAAGGCCGTGCGCGTCTTCGGCGCTACGACGCCGGCCGGCACCGAGCAAGGCTTCGCCGTGCAGCGCGATGGCGCGATGCTGATCGCCGCACCCGGCGGACCGATGCTGGTCGACGGCCACGACACAGCGACGCCGCTTACCGTCACCGTGCGGCGCAACACCATTCGGCTGAAGACCAGGTCGCAACTCCCCGATCCGCTCGCCGATCCTGTGCTCGATCTGCGTGTCCATTCGGCGACCGCCGAAGCCTATTTCGTCAAGGCCGGCGACTATCTGCAGATCATCGATGTCGATGGCCGGCAGTGCACCGACTTCCAGTGTTTTTCAGCGCGCAAGCTGGACAAGGGGCGCGACCTGCCGCTCGACGTGACGACGACGCGCACGCTGATGGGCGCCGCCTATCCGATGCCCGGCCTGCATTCGAAATATTACGACCAGGACATGGAGCCGCTGGTCGAGGTGGTGCAGGACACTTGCGGGCGGCACGACGCCTTCGCGCTCGCGTGTGCGGCCAAATACTACGACGATATTGGTTATCCCGGGCACACCAACTGCTCGGAGAATTTCAACAAGGCGCTTTCGGACAAGGGCGTCACGCCCCGCGCCGGCTGGATGGCGATCAACTTCTTCTTCAACACGGCAATCGACGCGCATGGCGTCATGGTGTCGGACGAGCCGTGGTCGCGGCCTGGCGACTATGTGCTGTTGCGCGCACTGACCGACATCGTCTGCGTCTCCTCCGCCTGCCCCGACGACACCACGCCCGCCAATGGCTGGAACCTCACCGACATCCATGTGCGCACCTATTCCGGCCAGCACAAATTCTCGCGCGCGATCGCCAGACGCATGACGCCCGATTCGGAACCGAAAATGACCCGTGAGACAGCCTTTCATTCGAGCTTTGCCAAGCACACGCGCGACTTCGCCGAGTACAGGGGCTACTGGCTGGCCAACTCCTTCGCCAAGGAGGGCGCCATCGCCGAGTACTGGGCCTGCCGGCAGGCGGCGGTGATCATGGACCTGTCGCCGCTGCGCAAGTTCGAGGTGACAGGACCGGATTCGGAAGCGCTGCTGCACTACACGCTGACCCGCGACGTCAAGAAGCTCGGCGTCGGCCAGGTCGTCTATTCGGCGATGTGCTACGAGCATGGCGGCATGATCGACGACGGCACGCTGCTGAGGCTCGGCAAGGACAATTTCCGCTGGGTCGGCGGCGACGACCTGTCCGGCGAATGGCTGCGCGAGACCGCCAGGAAACTCGGCCTCAACGTGCTGGTGCGCTCGTCCACCGACCAGATGCACAACATCGCCCTGCAGGGGCCGAAGAGCCGCGACATCCTCAAGGAGGTCGTATGGACCTCGCCGCTGCAGCCATCAATCAGCGAGCTCGAATGGTTCCGCTTCGCGGTCGCCCGCATCGGCGGCGGCAACGGCGTTCCGGTGGTCGTCTCGCGCACCGGCTATACGGGCGAGCTCGGCTACGAGATCTGGTGCCATCCGCGCGACGCCGAAAAAGTGTTCGACGCGATCTGGGAGGCCGGCCAGCCGCATGGGCTGAAGCCGATGGGCCTGCAGGCGCTGGACATGGTGCGCATCGAGGCCGGGCTGATCTTCGCCGGCTACGAGTTCTCCGACCAGACCGATCCGTTCGAGGCTGGCATCGGCTTCACCGTGCCGCTGAAGACCAAGACCGACGACTTCATCGGCCGCGACGCGCTGATAAGGCGCAAGGAACATCCGCAGACGAAACTGGTCGGCCTTGACATCGATGCGAACATCCCTGTCGGCCACGGCGACTGCGTCCATGTCGGCCGCGCCCAGATCGGCGTCGTCACCTCTGGCATGCGCTCGCCGCTGCTCGGCAAGACCATCGCCCTGGCGCGGCTCGACGTCACCCATGCCGACATCGGCACGGAGGTCGAGGTCGGCAAGCTCGACGGCCAGGCCAAGCGGCTGCCGGCGCGAGTCGTGGCCTTCGCGCATTACGACCCGCAAAAGACGAAACCGCGCTCCTGACGGCCGCCTCCAAGGCCTCATCCGACCGTCTTGATGGCGGCCGCAGTGGCGTCCGTGCCATATTTCGCAAGCGTGATGTGCACGGCGCCACAAAACGCTTGACGTGAAAGCGCGTCGGATCAATCTTCACTGTTAAGAAAAAAATGCGACTGAGCGGAAACACTGCAGCCGTTCGAAATGAGGCCGGGGGGAAGCTTCGCGCAGCCGAGGCACACCGGCGGGGAACAGCAAAAAGGGGAATTCATACATATGAGCACAATGAGCACGGTCCTTGAGCAGCCTGCGGAAGGCAAGCTGCTCAGGCATATCGACTGGCGTGGCGCCTTCTGGGTGGCAAGCGGCGTTCCCGCCCTCGTCCTGTTCTCCATCGGCGGCATCGCCGGCACGACCGGAACCCTGGCTTTCGTGATCTGGACGGTGTCCATGATCATGGGCTTCCTGCAGTCGTTCACCTATGCCGAAATCGCCGGTCTGTTCCCGAACAAGTCCGGCGGCGCCTCGATCTACGGCGCCACCGCCTGGCTGCGTTACTCGAAATTCATCGCGCCGCTGTCGGTGTGGTGCAACTGGTTCGCCTGGTCGCCGGTGCTGTCGCTCGGCTGCTCGATCGCCGCCGCCTATATCCTCAACGCGCTGGCGCCGATCCCGGTCTTCAGCGAGACCTCGCCGGAAGTGGTCGCCTATATCGCCGCCCATGCCGGCACGGCGCCTGCCGATGCCATCGCGGCGGTCGCCGCAGCCGCGACGCCGGCGATCCGCACCTGGTCGCTGTGGGGCCATACGCTGGGTCCGGTGTCTTTCACCTTCAACGCCACCTTCTTCATCGGCGCGGTGCTGATGCTGATAATCTTCTCGATCCAGCATCGCGGCATCCTCGGCACGGCCAGTGTGCAGAAATATATCGGCCTGCTGGTCATCATCCCGATGCTGATCGTCGGCGTGGTGCCGATCTTCACCGGCCAGATCAACTGGGCGAACTTCTCGCCGCTGGTGCCGCTGGCGGCCGCCTACGCGCCCGACCCGGGAGCCTGGAACATCGCCGGCTGGACACTGGTGCTGGGCGGCATGTTCATCGCCGCCTGGTCGACCTACGGCTTCGAGACCGCCGTCTGCTACACGTCCGAGTTCAAGAACCCCGGCACCGACACGTTCAAGGCGATCTTCTATTCCGGCCTGCTCTGCATGCTGCTGTTCATCCTGGTGCCGTTCACCTTCCAGGGCGTGCTCGGCCTCAACGGCATGCTGGCGACGCCGATCGTCGACGGGTCCGGTGTCGCCGATGCGCTGGCCGGCATGGTCGGCGGCGGCAAGATCATCCACAGCCTGCTGGTCATGCTGATGATCCTGGCGCTGGTGCTCTGCATCATGACGGCGATGGCCGGCTCCTCGCGCACGCTCTACCAGGGCTCGGTCGACGGCTGGCTGCCGCGCTACCTCAGCCACGTCAACGAGCACGGCGCGCCGACGCGGGCGATGTGGACCGACCTCGTCTTCAACCTGATCGTGCTGGCCATCGCCTCGGCCGACGCGACGAGCTTCTTCTTCATCCTCGCCGTGTCGAACTGCGGCTACATCATCTTCAACTTCCTCAACCTCAACGCCGGCTGGATCCACCGCATCGACAACGGCCATATCGCGCGGCCGTGGCGGGCGCCGCCCTGGCTGCTCGGCATCGGCGCGATCTTCGCCTATGTCAACGCGGTCTTCATGGGCGCCGGCGCCAAGGTGTGGAACCCGATGGCGCTGTGGGCGGGCCTGATCACCGCGGCTTTGATCATCCCGGTGTTCTGCTTCCGCCACTACATCCAGGACGGCGGCAAGTTCCCCGACCATATGCTGGCCGACCTCGGCATGGCGGGAGCCGACCTCTCGGTCAAGAAGGCGGGCGCCCTGCCCTATCTGACGCTGATCGCCGGCGTGGCGGTGATGCTGATCGCCAACTGGCTGTTCGTCATCTGACGCAGCGACCTGAGAACAAGATCGGGCGCGCCTCGGCGCGCGCCCGATCTCTTTTGTCCAACGGCCTCTCGTCAGCCAGCCTTGCGGACTGTCGTCTCCTCGAAGAACCGGTTCGGCGGCCGCTTCAGGCCGAGACTCTCGCGTAGCGTCGATCCCTCATACTCGCGCCTGAAGATGCCGCGTCCCTGCAATTCGCTTCGCACTTTTCCTGGAATTGCTCTAGCGCACCGACCTGCGATGCAGATCGTCCGCCATCGACCCGTGGCGATGGCGGACGATCCGAGGTTGCCACCACGTTATTCCGCGGCCAGCGCCAGTTGCGGCTCTTCGTTGTTCTGCACCAGTTCGGACTCGGGCCTCTTGCCCTCGACCCCGGCCTTCTTGCGCTCGCGGCCGAAGAACAGCGCGTAGCCTGCCGGCAGCACCAGGATGGTGAGCACGGTGGCGACGAGGATGCCGCCCATCATGGCGTAGGCCAGCGGCCCCCAGAACACGGCGCGCGAGATCGGGATCAGCGCCAGCACCGCGGTCAGCGCCGTCAGCATGATCGGCCGGAAGCGGCGCACGGCAGCGCCGATGATGGCCTCGGATCGCTCCATGCCGACAGCGATGTCCTGGTCGATCTGATCGACGAGGATAATCGAGTTGCGCATGATAATGCCGAGCAGCGCGATCACGCCGAGGATGGCGACGAAGCCGAACGGCGCCCCGCTGATCAGCAGGGCCGCGGCAGCACCGATGATGCCGAGCGGACCGGTCGCCAGTACCAGCATCGCCTTGCCGAAATGCTGCAGCTGGATCATCAGCAGCACGACGATGACGGCCAGCATGATCGGCGCCTTGGCGGCGATCGAGGCCTGGCTTTCGGCCGAGTCCTCGGCGCCGCCCTGGATCTCGACCTTGTAGCCGGGCGCCAGACCTGCGCGCAGGTCCTTCATGTCGTTGTACATCTTGGTGACGACGTCGTTCGACTGCACGCCGTCCGGCAGGGTGCCGCGAACCGTGATGGTCGGCAGGCGGTCGCGCCGCCACTCGATGCCTTGCTCCAGCACCGGAACGACCTTGGCCACCTGCGACAGCGGCACGAAGCCGCCGAAATCGGTCGGGATATAGACGGAATCGACCGAGGACAGCAGCTTGCGACTCGCTTCCGGCTCGCGGGCGACGATCGACACCGTCTCCTCGCCGTCGCGGAAATCGTCGAGCGGCGCGCCGGACATGGTGGCCTGCAGCATCTGGCGGATGCGCTGCGAGGTGACGCCGAGCGCGCGGGCGCGATCCTGGTCGATGACCAGCTTCATCGCCGGCACCGGCTCCAGCCAGTCGTCATGGACGGCGCCGAGCAGTGGGTTGGCCTGGAACTTCGCCTTCACCTCGTCGGCGATGCGGCGCACCTCCTGGCGGTCCGGACCCATGACCCGCATCTGCACTGGCCAGCCGGTGGGCGGGCCGAGGAACAGGCGATCGACCTTGGAACGGATCGAGGGGAAATCCTCGGCCAGGATGGTCCGCAGCTTGACGATCAGTCGCTCGCGCGCCGGCTCGTCCTTGGCCATCACAAGGAGCTGAGCGAAGTTGGGATTCCTGAGCTGCTGGTCGAGCGGCAGGAAGAAGCGCGGCGCGCCCTCGCCGATATAGGTGGCGATGAAGCGCTTGTCCGGATCGTCCATCATCTTGCCTTCGAGCGCCTTGGCCTGCGTCTCGACCTCCTTGATCGAGGTACCTTCCGGCAGCCAGAGGTCGACGAGGATCTCGGGCCGCGAGGACTGCGGGAAGAAGTTCTGCGGAATGAACTGGAACGCCCACAGGCTGGTGGCGAAGGTGACCAGCGTCATCACCAGCACGATGATGCGATGGCGCACGGCCCAGCCGACGGTGGCGCGCAGCCGGCGGTAGAAGCGCGTGTCGAAGACGTCGTGATGACTGCCGGCATGCTTGCGCTGCTTCAGGATCATGTGGCCGAGCCATGGCGTGAAATAGACTGCCACGAACCAGGACACGACCAGCGCGATGCCGACGACATAGAACAGGGTGCGCACATATTCGCCGGCGGTCGAGGCGGCGAAGCCGACCGGGATGAAGCCGGCGGTGGTGATGAGCGTCCCGGTCAGCATCGGGAAGGCGGTCGAAGAATAGGCGAAGCTCGCCGCCTCGATCTTGACCAGCCCCTCCTCCAGCTTTCGCTCCATCATCTCGACGACGATCATGGCGTCGTCGACGAGCAGGCCGAGCGCGATGATCAGCGCGCCCAGCGAAATGCGCTGCAGGTCGATGCCGAGCTCGTACATGATGGCAAAGGTGGCGGCGAGCACCAGCGGGATGGCGATGGCTATGACCAGGCCGGAACGCCAGCCGATCGACAGCAGCGAGACGGCAAGCACGATAAGCAGCGCCTCACCCAGCGCCTCCATGAACTCCTTCACGGCATCGCGGACGACTTCCGGCTGGTCGGAGATCTGGTCAACCGCGACGCCGTAGGGCAGGCCTTCCTCGAAGCGCTGGTAGGTCGCCTCGACATCCTTGCCGACGTCGGTGACGTTGAAGCCCTTGGCCATGACGACGCCGAGCTGGACGCTCTCATGGCCGTTGAAGCGGTACTTGCGCTGGAACGGATCCTCCAGCCCCGAAGAGACGGTGGCGATGTCGCCGAGCCGCGTCACCTGACCGCCGGCGCGCAGGCGCAGTTCCCTGATGTCGGCGGCCCTGGTGACGTCGCCCTCGACCGAGATGCGCACCGAGCGTTGTCCGGTATCGACCGAGCCAGCCGGATCGACATTGTTCTGGCCCTTTATCGCGTTCTGCAGGTCGGTCAGCGTCAGGCCGCGCTCGGCCAGAGCCTTCGACGAGACGTCGACATAGATCTTCTCCGGCTGGTCGCCGATGATGACGGCTTTCTCGACGCCCGGCGTCGTCAACAGCATGTCGCGCGCCTGAATGGCGAACTTCTTCAGCTCGGGATAGCTGTAGCCGTCGCCGCTGATCGAATGCAGCGTGATGAAGGTGTCGCCGAACTCGTCGTTGAAATACGGGCCGAGCAGTCCCTGCGGCAGGTCGCTGGCGATGTCGCCGACCTTCTTGCGCACCTGGTAGAAAGCGTCCTTGACCTCTTCGGCGTTGGTGTCGCCCTTCACCTGCAGGGTGATGATGGCGCTGCCGGCACGGGTGTAGGAGCGCACGAAGTCGAGATGCGGCGTTTCCTGCAGCTTGCGCTCGATCTTGTTGACGACCTGGTCCTCCATCTCCTGGATTGAGGCGCCCGGCCAGACGGCCTGGACGACCATGACGCGGAAGGTGAAGTCCGGATCTTCCTTCTGGCCCATGCGCATCAGGCCGAGCGCGCCGGCGAGGATGATCAGGCCGAACAGGAAGCGGGCGATGCTGGGGTGGCCGATCGCCCAGCGCGAAAGATTGAAGGGCCGCTTTTCAGTGCTGTCGGTGGTCATCGGCGTCAGTCCATTCCGATTGATCGGCAAAGGCACGCATCTGCGCGTGCTCACGATATTTCCGATGCTGGCTTCCGGGCGGCGAGGCTTTCCGAGGCGGAGAGACACTCGTCGCGGTGGGACGCGAGGATCGATGTGGGGGTTACATCAACCTGACGTCTCGACAGCCGGGCGCTCGCCGCCCGGAAACCATGGTCCGCTTGCTTCAACGAGCGGCGTTTTCATGCGCCTGGCTTCAGCGCAGGCTGCTGGTGATGTCGGCTTTGCCTTCGGCCGACGCCGACTGCTGCGCCCCGTCGCCGGAGAGCTTGACCTTGAGGTTCTCGGTCATGAACTGCGTGCCGGCGGCGACCACGACGTCGCCCTGCTTCAACCCGTCCGCGACATTGACGCCGTCCACCGTGAAGTCGCCGACCTTGACCGGGCGCGGATGAACCGTCTCGCTGGTGCGGTCGACGGTCCAGACGATCTTCTGGCCGTCCTTCTGGGCGAGCGCGCTGAGCGGAATCGACACCATCTGCTTCCGGCTCGCCACCGAGGCTTCGATGTTGGCGGTCATGCCGAGCAGCACGCGTGGATCGTTGGGCAGCGAGACGCGAACGGCGAAGGTGCGCGACTGCGGATCGGCGCTGCCGGCGACCTCGCGGACCTTGCCGGCCAGCGTCAGCGCGTCGTCGGACCAGAAGCCCGCCTTGACGTCCTTACCCGGCCGGAACTCGGCGATATCCATTTCAGGAACGGCGATCAGCACTTCCTTCTCGCCATCGACGGCAACGGTCATCACGGGCGTTCCAGCGCCGACCACCTGGCCGATATCGGCGCTGATGGCGGTGACAATGCCATCCTCGTTCGCCTTGAGATCGGTGTAGCCGACCTGATTCTTCGCCTGGGCAAGCGTCGAGCGGGCAGCGTCACGCGTCGCCACGGCCTGAGCATAGGTCAGCGTCGCCTGATCGAGCTGCGACTTCGAGGCGAAGCTCTTGGCGTAGAGCTGCTCGGCGCGCTTCTTTGCCAGATCCACCGTTTCGACCTGCCGCTCGGCGGCATCGAGGCTCGCCGCCGCGCTCCTGACCGACAAATCGTAGTCGGAGGGATCGATGCGGGCGAGCACGTCGCCCGAATTCACATGCTGGCCGATATCGACGAGGCGCTCGGTGACCTTGCCGGCGACGCGGAAGCCGAGGTTCATCTCGGTGCGGGCGCGCACCGAGCCGGAATAGTCGAGCTCGCGGGTGGTCTGGGCCTCACCGATCTCGACCACCTTGACTGGCCGGATGATCTCCTTGACCTCGGCCTTCTCTTGGCTGCAGCCGGCGAGCCCGAGAGCGGCGACGATCAGGCCGGCGACCGGCAGCCCGCGGATGATGGAATTGGACAAAGACACCTTAGCACTCCTGACTGGAGATAAACTTGTCGACCGGCGCCCGGCGGGCGGCGGCTATTTCAAGGCTCGGATCGCGTAATCGATGAGATCGTCGGGCATCGCCCGGTTGGTCTTGGCAAGGCACTGCGCCACCATCTGCGGATGGCAAAGGATGACGGTAGCGGCGCCGAAGCAGCGCGACGCGACCACCGGATCCTGGTCCCTGAACTCGCCGGCTTCGATGCCCTGGCGGATCACCTCGGCGAACAGATCGTGGATGCTGTCGACATGCTTGTCGATGACACCCCAGTCGCGCTCGAGCGCGACGATGACCATCTCATGCACCTTCTGGTCATCGAGCATGACTTCCATGGTCATCTTGTACTGCGCATGCACGTAGCGGCGCAGCCGCTCCTCGGCGCTGAGCGGCAAGCGCGAAATCTCGTAGGCCATCTTGTAGCTGGCGCCGAGCATGCGGCCGCAGACGGCCTGGTGGATTTCGACCTTGGAGGCAAAGAAACGATAGATGTTGGCCGGCGACATGCCGAGCTCGCGGGCGATGTCGGCGACATTGGTCTTGCCGTAGCCGTAGTGCCGGAACAGGCGTTCGGCGCAATCGAGGATGCGCGTCACATTTTCCTGGCGGGCGGGGTCGGCCACGATGTTGGCGGCTTCGGACATTAGCTCTCTGTCAAATAACGAGTGACGAATTTCAATTTTCGTCACTCGTAAATCGAAACGAGCGCGATGTCAACGCGGATTCGACGTACGCGTATAATTGGTGACAGATGGTGACAGTGAGGAAAGGTTGGACCCGACGAATGAGTTCGTCTTCCTATGCGAAGCAAGGAGCGAAGCGACGCGGCGCAGACCCTGGGATCAATGCCGTGACGTCGGCCAAAGAATAAAGTCGGATCAAGCAGTTAGCTTGCCAGCGGCGCCATTCGTGCAGGGCTATTCTCGACCGCCGGAGCACGGCCGCAAGGTCACGGCATGGACCCAGGGTTTCCGCAACGTCGCTCCGCGACTGCTTCACCCTAGGATGACGAACTCAGAGGCCCTTCGCCATTTCCCGCAGCCGGAACTTCTGAATCTTCCCGGTCGATGTCTTCGGGATTTCCGTAAACACCACTGCCTTCGGCACCTTGAAGCGGGCGATCAAAGTGCGGCAATGGTCGATGATCTCGGCCTCGGTCGCGCTCTTGCCGGGCTTCAGCTCGACATAGGCGACAGGCACCTCGCCCC
>NZ_RZSG01001269.1:0-976 GCF_003997725.1 Mesorhizobium sp. M4A.F.Ca.ET.050.02.1.1 | reverse complement strand
GCAAGGAGCCGGACCACCAGCTCGGCGCCGCGATTGCGGCCGAAGCGTTCCGGCGCGGGCTGAGCATGAATATCGTCAAGCTTCCCGGGATGGGCGGCGTCTTCCGCATCGCCCCGCCGCTGACCATCTCCGAACAGGAACTGGATCTCGGCCTGCGGATCATTGCGGAGTCGATCGAAGCGTCGCTCGCCGCGAGTGCACCCGGCATCGCTGCGGAGTAAGGCTGGCGGCCAGGAGGCCGCTCAGACCACGATGGTTTTCAGGCGCTCTGCAATCAGCGTGGCGAGCCGCGCCGCCACCTCGTCCTTGCTCAGTTCCGGCCATTCCTCGACGCCGGTCTTGGAGACGATGCGCACCTTGTTGCGGTCGCCGCCCATGACGCCGGTGGGGCCGACACCGCTTTCATGCGAGACATCGTTGGCGACGATGAAATCGGCGCCTTTCTTCTTCAGCTTGGCCTCGGCATTGCGGATCAGATCCTGTGTCTCGGCGGCAAAACCGACGACCAGCCCGGGGCGTTTCTGATGATGGCCGACGCCGGCCAGAATGTCTGGGTTTTCGACCATCTGCAGCGCCGGCGGCCCCTCGCCCGCCACCTTCTTGATTTTCTCGCCGGCCGAATTGGCGGTGCGCCAGTCGGCGACGGCGGCGACGAACACCGCCGCATCCGCCGGCAAAAGGCTTTCGACTGCGCCCTTCATCTCGGCGGCGGTCTGGACATGGGTAGTGATGACGCCGGCCGGATCGGCGATGGTGACCGGACCGGAGACCAGCCGCACATCGGCGCCGAGCTTCGCCAACGCCGCCGCGATCGCATGGCCCTGCTTGCCGGACGAGCGGTTGGCGATATAGCGCACCGGATCGATCGGCTCATGCGTCGGCCCCGACGTGACGATGATCCTGCGGCCGGCCAGCGGCTTCGGCCTGCTGTCGAGCATCGCCTCGATGGCCGCCACGATCTCCAGCGGTTCGGCCT
>NZ_RZSG01001268.1:0-977 GCF_003997725.1 Mesorhizobium sp. M4A.F.Ca.ET.050.02.1.1 | reverse complement strand
GGATCAGGTTCACCGCCTGCGGCGTCAGGGCGCGTTTTTCGAGATTGCCCCAACGGTCGATGCCGCGGAACACGGCGCCTTCGCTGATGTTCGCACGCTCCAGCCACTCCCGCAGGACCCGCACCGGACGGCCGATCAGCAACACGAAGGCCTCGCTGTCGGCTTGTGTCGTCTTGGTCCGGCCGAGCCGGATCGACAGGCACGGCAGTTTTTCGCCGTGCGGAGCCTTGGGATCGGTGGGTACCGGCTCTTCTTCGACGATCTGCTCGACGCGCAGCGCCGAAATTTCGCTGCGACGCCGGCCGCCGGAGGCGAAGGCGGTGATGAGGATCGCGCGATCCCTGACCTCGACGAGACGGTCGCCGCCGCAGGCTTTTAGGAGCGCGGTCAAAATGTCGGCGGTCACGGCTTTCTTGCTCTTGCGGCCGCGCGGGCGGGCGCTGGCGCGCACGGCCAGCTTGATGGCGCTGTGCAGGCCCGGGGCCGCAAAATTTCCGTGCAACCCACGCCATTTGGTCAGCGTCGACCAGCTCGACAGCCGCCGACGCACGGTGGCGGGGGCGTGCGGGCCGTCGACACGCAGCAGCTTCGCCAACTTCAACGCTACAGCCACGTCTTCCGGCATCCCATGCGCCGGGTCGGCTTCCCGTCTTACGGGATCCCACAGATGATGGGCGACGAATTTGATCAGCAGCGCCTCCGGCGCCGGCCAGGGCAGCGCAAAACCGGTGGCGGCCAGACACCAGGCCTCGAGGTAGCCAAGGTCGGAAGCGAGCGCCCGCAGCGAATTATCGCCGATGCCTTCTTTTGCGAGATGACGCAACGTGGCGACGTCGTCGTCGGTGAGCAATTCGGCCAGGAAATCACGCCGATCGAAGGGCAGCACCGAATCCAGCGCATCAAGCGCCTCGGCGCGGCGCAGCTTTTGGTCGGGTACGGGTTTTGGCAGGCGAAGATCCATGGTGCTCGCTTAAAAC
>NZ_RZSG01001267.1:0-979 GCF_003997725.1 Mesorhizobium sp. M4A.F.Ca.ET.050.02.1.1 | reverse complement strand
TTTCTCGTGATTCCGCCGCCGAGGCGCAGCAGCTCGCAGGACCAGTCTACCGGCTGCGCGGCCGCGCCGGCGGCGGCCTCGTCCACATGCGTAGCTTCTTGGCGACGTGCCTGCGCCTGGAACGCGAGCACCGGGAAGCACAACGCCCGGAGATCGAGGCACGCGTGATCCGCGAGGTCGGCCCCGACTATGTGAAGGAGACACCGTTCCTCGATCTCTATCCGAGCTGGTTCGAGTTCGTGCCGCGCGAGAATCGCTTCTTTGCCGACTGGGAGCGGTCGAGCGCCGCAAGCAACCGGGTGTTCGAACACTGGGCCTTCGACATAAGTGACTATGAGCATCGTGGCCAACGCGAAATCGGCTTCATCCCGCGGCCGCTCAAAATGCCGTCCGAGCGGCTCCTTGCCGATGAAGCTGTCTGCGTGCATCGGCTGATGGAACGCATCGAGGCGATCGACGGCGAGATGGGCCTGCCGTTCGCCTGGTTCTTTTTCATGACGCACGGCCATTGGGTCGATCCCGACGTTGGTGACGCGATCGCCGAAGGTCTTCGTGCCGGACGCATACGGTTGCCCGATCGCGACGCCGTCGTGCTGCTCGCCTGGGCCGACAAGAAATATCTGTTTTGAGCCCCAGCCATGGACGCGCGTCTGCCCAAGCCCGCTTCCGGCGACACGCTGCGTCGTGCCGCGGCCCTCGATGCCCTGGATTCGGTGCTGCCGTATGATCGCCGCGAGGTTCTGGCCAAAATCCTCACCGACGACGACGTCGAGACCCTTCGCCACCTTGCCACGGAGGGGATTGGCGACAATTCCTTGCGCGCGCTGGCCTCGGATCTCGGCTATCTTGAGGCCTGGTGTCTTGCCGCAACCGGAGAGCCGCTGCCCTGGCCGGCGCCGGAAGCTTTGCTGATGAAGTTCGTGGCGCACCACCTATGGGATCCGGTCAAACGCGAGACCGATGCCGCGCACGGCATGCC
>NZ_RZSG01001266.1:0-982 GCF_003997725.1 Mesorhizobium sp. M4A.F.Ca.ET.050.02.1.1 | reverse complement strand
GCCAGGCACTGCTCGTAGGAATTGTTGTCGGCAGTGTTGGAGCGGTAGAAGGCGGTCTGGAAATTGGCCTGGGTGTGGTCGCAGCCGAGATAGTGGCTGCCCGGACCGACTTGGCGGATGGCGTCCATCGCCTGGCCGTTTTCCGACAGGTCGACGCCCTCGGAGAATTTCTGCTGCATGCCGAGCTGGTCGATGTCCATCATGAACTTCTCGTAGCAGGACGCCAGCCCACCCTCGAGCCAGCCGGCCGAGTGCAGCACGAAATTCGCGCCGGCAAGAATGGTCGAGTTCAGCGTGTTGGCGCTCTCGTAAGCCGCCTGCGCGTCCGGGATCTTCGCGGCGCAGAGCGAACCGCCGGTGCGGAACGGCAGGCCGAGACGGCGGGCAAGCTGCGCGGCGCCATAGGAGACCAGCGATGGTTCCGGCGTGCCGAAGGTCGGCGCGCCCGACTGCATCGAGATCGACGAGGCGAAAGTGCCGAACAGCACCGGCGCGCCCGGCCGGATCAACTGCGTGAACGATGCGCCGGCCAGCACCTCGGCCAGCACCTGCGTCAGCGTGCCGGCGACCGTCACCGGGCTCATCGCGCCGGCAAGGATGAACGGCGTGACGATGCAGGCCTGGTTGTGGCGCGAATAGACCTTCAACGCGCCGAGCATCGTCTCGTCGAACACCATCGGCGAGTTGGCGTTGATAAGGCTGGTCAGCACCGTGTTGTTCTCGACGAAGTCGTCGCCGAACACAAGCTTGGCCATCGCCACCGTGTCCTCGGCGCGCTCCGGCGCGGTCACCGAGCCCATGAACGGTTTGTCGGAATATTTGATATGGCTGTAGACCATATCGAGATGGCGCTTGTTGACGGGAACGTCGACCGGCTCGCACACCGTGCCGCCCGAATGGTGGATCGACGGCGCCATATAGGCGAGCTTCACGAAATTCCGGAAATCCTCGATAGTCGCATAGCGGCGGTTGCCGTCGAGAT
>NZ_RZSG01001265.1:0-983 GCF_003997725.1 Mesorhizobium sp. M4A.F.Ca.ET.050.02.1.1 | reverse complement strand
CCCCCGCCGTCTGCACCAGCGTGAACACCGTCCGCCCGTCCGCCACGCCGTTCACGTGCGTTGCATCAACGAAGTCGAACAGGATGCTGGATCCTTTCGAGTCCAGCCCCGTATCCACGTTGTCGATCAACGGATTGAGCGACACCGTCACGGGCTCGTCGGCGCCTGCATTCACCAGGCCCGCAATCTGCGCACCGGTAAACGCCGCCACCGTGGTCGTCGCGTCATTGTCCGTAATGCCCGTCGACAGACCCGTCAGTTCGTCCTCATCAACGTTCACGTTCACCGTGGCCGCGTTGTTCTGCGGCACATCGTTCTCGATCGTGACCGACGCCCCGGCATCGATCACAACGCTGTCGCCGTCGCCGTCGGTCGCTACGAACACCGAGGCCAAGCTCAGCGCGATCGTCTCCGCGTCGCCCCCGCCGGTCGCCAGCGGCGTGTGGTCGATCTGATCGAGCAGCGTGAAGGTGAATGCGTCGTCGGCCGTGCCCAGCTTCGTGTCAGCACCCGCCGTCTGCACCAGCGTGAACACCGTCCGCCCGTCCGCCACGCCGTTCACGTGCGTTGCATCAACGAAGTCGAACAGGATGCTGGATCCTTTCGAGTCCAGCCCCGTGTCCACGTTGTCGATCAACGGATTGAGCGACACCGTCACCGGTTGGTCGGCGCCTGCATTCACCAGGCCCGCAATCTGCGCACCGGTAAACGCCGCTACCGTGGTCGTCGCGTCGTTGTCCGTAATGCCCGTCGACAGACCCGTCAACTCGTCCTCATCAACGTTCACGTTCACCGTGGCCGCGTTATTAAGCGGTCCGTCGTCCTCGAAGTGGACAGCCGTGCCGACCACGGCGCTCGCGGCGTTGGGGCTGCTCAAGCTGAACCCGCCGATATCGAAGGTGTTGTTGTCGTTGCCGGAAACGCCATCGGCGTTGCTGACGTTTTCGATCAGCACGCGGTCATGGGTTCCGCTCGTCGTCCAC
>NZ_RZSG01001264.1:0-985 GCF_003997725.1 Mesorhizobium sp. M4A.F.Ca.ET.050.02.1.1 | reverse complement strand
GAGCGGCACTCTGCGCCTCGTTGTCCTTGGCCCGGCTGTCATAGATGGCGTCATGGAACCAGATCGCCGCCTCCACGGCTTCCGGGTCATGGAGCAGGCGTCTATAGTCCGCCGCAAGCTCCAGCATCGCCTCGATATGGGCGAGGCCATGGTAGCGGCGGTCCGTTGCCCGATAGAGGGCCGAGAGCTCGCTTTTCAGCGGCTCATCGATCAAGGGTTCGTTTTCCATGGCTGCTTGAATTCCCGTGAACCAAATCCATTTGACAGAGCACTAAGGAAAATTGAGTTCAATCCTGCTACGATCTGGCCTATATGTGCGGCCGGAGAATAGCCGGCAGGCCGGAGACCGTCGATGAACAGCATTACGATTGCCCGCCCCAGCATTGTGCAGCCGGTCGACCCGATCTGGCGCTCGGTCCGTGACGAGGCGATGGAAGCGGTCAACCGCGATCCGCTGCTTGCCGCGTTCCTCTATTCGACCATCCTCAACCAGGAAAGCCTGGAAGAAGCGGTGATCCATCGGCTGGCCGAACGGCTCGACCATCAGGACATCGGTTCCGACCTCATCCGGCAGACCTTCAATGCCATGCTGGCCGACGATCCGGATTGGAGCACGACGGTTCGCGTCGACATCCAGGCCTATTATGACCGTGATCCGGCCTGCGACCGCTTCATCATGCCGGTGCTCTACTTCAAGGGCTTCCACGCCATCCAGACGCATCGGCTGGCGCACTGGCTGTGGAACCAGGGCCGCCGGGATTTCGCGCTCTACCTGCAGAGCCGCTCCTCCTCGGTGTTCCAGACCGACATCAACCCGGCCGCCCGTATCGGCAAGGGCATTTTCGTCGACCACGCCACCGGCCTAGTCGTCGGTGAGACCGCGGTGATCGAGGACGATGTCTCGATCCTGCACGGGGTAACTCTCGGCGGTACCGGCAAGGCCGGCGGCGACCGCCATCCGAAGATCCGCCGCGGCGTGCTGATC